>NZ_JBQGCX010000634.1:0-4692 GCF_052038725.1 Actinosynnema sp. | reverse complement strand
CGTGTCTCGTTGCGTTAGCGCAACGGTTTCCTTCGTTGCGTAACGTTAACACTTCTTTAGGGTGAACTAATTCGACTCGACCGGGTATTAGTTCCAGACCTGCACCGCCCTGATCACGAACGGAGCGTCCGGGACCCAGGTGCCGCCGCCCGGATAGGTGGTGAAATCGGCTTCCGTTGAGCAGTCCGCGCCCTGGTACACCGAGACCAGGCGGTTCAGGCGGTTGGCGAAGGAGCGGGCCACCAGGTTGTCCGGCAGGGGGACGCACTCGTCCGGGTTGGCGGTTTCCAGGTCCAGCCTGCGCGCCGTGCCGCTGTAGTTGGTGGTGGACCACGCGCAGAACTCGCCTCGGTCGCACCTCGGGGCGTCGGCCGCCACCAGGAGCGGAGCGGTGATGAGCAGGGAGGAGGCGATGATCGTTGATCTCATGGCGGGGATTTTCTGAGGTTCGCTCTGCTTCGGCTCGGCGCGTCACCCCATCCAGCTAGTTTCGCGAGTTGTCTGTCCCCCGGTCGAGTCTGCGGAGTTGGGCCGACAGGTAGTGCCTGGCGCGGCGTTGACCGCCGTGCGTCGCTATCGCCGCCTCCAGGGACCGCAGCAGGGCGGTCACCCTCGGGCGGTCCGGGGACCAGCCCCTGCGCTCGCACTCGGCCAGCCAGTCGACCGGGGAGGTGTGGCCCCTCGCCCGGTTGCACCTCGGGCAGGCGGCCAGCTCGTTCTCCAGCCAGGACGGGCCGCCCTTGACCTTCGGGACCAGGTGGTCCGTCGTTGGCCTGGTGTTCCGGTCGAACTCGCGCCTGCACCACGTGCAGTCGGCGCCGTCCCGGCTCAGCGCCTGCTCCAGGCGGGTGGACCGGTCCGGTTGGTGTGGGGGCACTGGGTCATCGTGGCGGTGTCCGGGCGACCCCGCCGACGGGATCATCGGGTGATGAGGTTCGAGGAACGGGTCGTCGCGCTGCTGAGGGCCTCCGGGGAGGCGATGACCGACGCCGAGATCGCCCGCGCCCTCGGGGTGGTCCACCAGCAGGTCAACGCGGTGTGCCGCAGGCTCGCCGCCGCCGGGGTGATCGTCCGGGACGACGCCGGCCTGCCCGTTCGCAACCACCTGCCCGACAGCCTGCGGGTCGTGCGGGGGTTGCCCGCCCCCTCCGAGGTGCGCGAGGTGGCGGACGTCAGCGAGCGCGCGGTGCGGCAGCGGCTCGTGGACTGGCTGCTCGCCGACGGGTGGAAGGTCGTGCGGGTGGCCGACGCGCGCAGCCGGGAGCGGGGGACCGACGTGGTGGTCGAGCGCGGGGCGCGGACCTTGCACGTCGAGGTGGAGGGGTTCCCCGGCAGCCGGTACGCCGACCCGGCGCGCGCCGGTGAGGTGAGGCGGACGCTGCCCGCCGTCCAGGCGCGGTCCGAGTTCGCGGCTGCCCTGCTCAAAGGGCTCCAGCTCCGGCAGGCGCACCCGGACGACGCGGTGGCGCTCGCGCTGCCCGACCGGCTCACCCACCGGCGCAACCTGGAGTCGGTCGCCTCCGTGTTCCCCCGGATGGGGCTCACCGTGTTCCTGGTGGGGGACGACGGCGCGGTCGAGGCCCGCTGGGGGGATCAGCTCCCCGTCCAGCGGTAGGCCCACGGGGGAGCGGTCAGAAGAGGGTGGGTTCGGCAGGTCCCTCGGCCCAGGGCGGGGTGGTGTTCAGCAAGGTGGCCAGGGACTCCGCGTTGTGGGGAGCTGCGCCCTCCATGGTGTTGTCGAAGTACACGTACGTGTCGCCCTCGAACGTGGACACGCGGTCCGCCCACCGCTTCAGGGACTCCTCCGGGTAGGAACCCCGGTAGAGCTGCCGCTCGCCGTGCAGGCGCACGTAGTGGAAGTCGGCGGTGCGGTGGTCGAACACCGGGAACTCGCCCGCGGTGTCGGCCAGCACCAGGGCCACGTTGTGCTGCTCCAGGAGCGCGCGGCACGCCGGGTCGGCGAAGCTCGGGTGCCTCGGCTCCAGCGCGTGCCTGCCCGCCGGGAGCAGCGCGAGGAAGTCGGCCAGGCGGGCGTCGAACGGGAGCGCGGGCGGCAGCTGCCACAGGACCGGGCCCAGCTTGGGGCCCAGTTCCTCCGGGCCCGAGGCGCAGAACGCGTCCAGGGCGCCCTCGACGTCGCGCAGCGCGCGCACGTGGGTCACCGACCTCGGGCCCTTCACCGCGAGCACGAACCCCTCCGGCGTGCGGTCCGCCCACGACCGGTAGTCGCGCGGGGAGCGGTCGCCGTAGAACGAGCCGTTCACCTCCACCGTCGCCAACCGGCCCGCCAGGTGCTCCAGCTCGCGCCGCTGGGCCAACCGGGCGGGGTAGAAGTCGCCCCGCCACTCCGGGTACGTCCAGCCCGAGGTGCCGACCCTGATCGCTGCGCTGCCCACGGGGCGAAGACCGTAGCACTTCTGTAGCACATCACCTACCCTTGTGGCATGGGTGTCGCCAGCATCGGGCAGCGCGAGCTCCGCAACGACAACGCCGAGATCATGCGGCGGGTCGAGGCGGGTGAGAGCTTCGTGGTCACGCGCAACGGCAGGCCGGTCGCCGACCTCGTGCCGCACGCCGCCGAACCCCGGCCCAGGGCGACGCTGGCCGAGCTGCAGGGCGCGTTCCGGGCGCTGCCCGCGGTCGACCTCGCCCGCTGGGAGGCCGACCGCGCCGCCGCCGACGCCGTCTTCGGCCCCGACGACCCCCTGGGCGACCCGTGGCGCCGGTGAGGCGCGTCCTGCTGGACACCTGCGTGGTCATCGCGCTGGAGCGGATCGACTTCGGGGACCTCGCCGCCGCGCAGCCGCTGATCAGCGCGGTCACCGTCGCCGAGCTGGCGTACGGGCTCGACGTCGACGACCCGGTGGAGCGGCACGCCCGCACCGAGCGGTACTACGCGGCGCTCGACCGGTTCGACGTGCTGCCGTTCGACCTCGCCTCGGCCAAGGTCTACGGCACGCTCGCCGCGCTGGTCCGCCGGATCGGGCGCGACCCCAGGCCCCGGCGGATGGACCTGCAGATCGCCGCCGTGGCCTCGGCCGCCGGGGTGCCGCTGCTGACCTCCAACACCGAGGACTTCGCCGGGCTGGAGCGGGTGGTCGACGTCATCGGCGTGCACCCGGCGGGCTGACCGGCCGAGGGCCCGGCCTCACAACCCCGCCGCGTCCAGCACCCCCGGCGCCACCCGAGCCACCTCCCGCTGCCACGGGTCGCGCGCCAGCGCCTCCGCGCACGGGCACGCCGCCAGGTCCTCCCCGCACAGGTACGCCCCCAGCACCCGCAGCACCCGCGCGCTCTGCCGCAGCCGCGCCGCCCCCACCAGCGGCACCAGCGCGTGCACCGCCTTCGCCAGCCGGTAGTGCACCCCCGGCCCGAGGTCCACGCTCGCCTGCCCGGCCAGCTCCTCGGCCACCAGCGCGATCGGCCCGCACCCGGCCCCGCGCGCGGCCCGGACCAAGTGCTGGTCCAGCCGCGCCACGAGCCTGCGGTGCACCTCCTCGCGCCAGGCCCGGTCCGCGCGCAGGAACGCCGCCAGCTCCTCCACCCGCACCGGTCCCGGCCTTGCCGGTCTGCACCTGCTCCGGCGTCGCAGCCGGACGCCCGCCTGCTCCGCGTGCCGCATCGCGCTCATGCCCACCAAGGTCGGGCACCGGGGCCCTTCCGCCGGACGGCTCACCCCTGTGCCGCCCCCGCGTTACTCGCCCGCAGTAGCGGCGAACGCGCTGCGGTACCAGGCGAGCGTGGCGTCGACCCCCTCCTCGAGGTCCACCGGGGCCACCCCGAACCGCTCCTGGAACGCCGAGCTGTCCACGACCTGCGGCTCCTGGTTCTGGTAGAAGACCTCGCGGTACTCCCCGACGAACACCTCGTCGAACGGCCCCCACGGCGCCAGCTCGGCCAGCACCCGCACGTCCAGCGGGCGGCCGACCCGCTCGGCGATGAGGTCGAAGACCTGCCGGGTGGTGCGGGCGGGCGCGGTGGGCAGGTGCCACACCCGGCCGTCCGCGTCGGGGGTCTCGCCCAGCAGCGCCAGGCCGCGCGCCACGTCGCCGATGTAGGTGTAGCTGTGCGGCAGGTCGACGTCGCCCAGGCCCAGCACGGTCTCGCCGGTCAGCGCGCCGGGGAACACGGCCCCGCCGAGCGTGGAGTTGAGCACGCGCGGCCCGTAGAAGTCTGCGGAGCGGCCCAGCACTACCCCGGCCCGGCCCGCCTCGTGCGCCTCCAGGTAGGCCCGGTCCAGCTCGGCGCGCATCCGGCCCTTGGGCCCGGTGGCGTTCCACGGGGTGTCCTCGGTCATCACCGCGCCGCCGGTGGGCCCGTACGGGTAGAGCGTGTCGAGCACGACCAGGCGCGCGCCCGCCCGCTCGACGCCGGTCAGGATCGCCTCCTGGAGCACCGGCATGGTCTCGACCTGCAGGTGGTAGGCGACGTTCACGCAGTGGTAGACGACCTCGGCCCCGGCGATGGCGCGCGTGGCGGCCTCGGGGTCGCGCAGGTCGGCCTCCTCGCGGGTGACGGTGCGGACCTCGTGGCCGCGCGCGGTGAGTTCGGTGGCGAGGGTGGTGCCCGCGGGGCCGACGCCCAGGACGACGTGCATGTCGGTGCTCCCTTCCGATGGACCAGTTAGTTAGAGGCTATCACAAAAATGACAACCTCTAACTAAACTTGCCCCCGACATGCCTGAGCGCCCGG
>NZ_JBQGCX010000633.1:0-2939 GCF_052038725.1 Actinosynnema sp. | reverse complement strand
GCGGCGTGGGCCTGCGCGCGGCCGGGGCGGACGAGGTGGGTGACCTCGGCGCCGGACAGGCGCAGGTGGTGGCCGAGCACGGTGCCGACCGCGCCCGCTCCGACGATCAGCACCGGGGTTCTCTTCACGGGTCTCGCTCCTGGGTGCGCGCGGTGGCGCGGACGGTGTCGCCGCCCGTCCGCGCGGTGCAACGCCATGATCATGATGTGTGCCGGGTCACCCTACCGCACGGCCCCGGCTCCCTGGTGGGAACCGGGGCCGCGCTCACCGCACGATCAGATCTTGCCGGTGCCCGCGCCGCCGGTCACCGCGGACTTGACCGAACTGGCCGCGTCCAGCGCGTAGGAGTAGGGGATCGACTTGACCGAACCGCCCTGGTCGCCGCTGCCCGAGTTCACGAAGTGGTTGTTCCGCGCCACCAGCGCGGCGGCGGGCGAGGAGCCCTCACCCCGGTGGAACGGGTCCTTGGTGTTCTCGAAGTAGTTGCCCTCGACCAGGACGCCCGCGTCCTTGGTCGACGCGACGCCGTACGAGGTCACCCCGCCGTAGTAGTTGTTGTACACGTGCACGGGGTTGCCGAACCGCACCCTGGGGTGCCGCTGGTTGGTGCCGTCGAACCAGTTGTGGTGGTAGCTCACGCGCAGCTTGCCGGTGTCCTCGGACGCGTTGTCGTCGCTGTGCCCGAGCAGCATGGTCTTGTCGTGGCTGCTGAACTTGTTCCAGGACACCGTGACGTAGTCCGAGGCCCGCTTGATGTCCAGCGCGCCGTCCGACCCGTTGGCGAACGAGTTGTGGTCGAGCCACACCCGCGTCGAGTACTGCACGTTGATCGCGTCGTCACCCCAGTTGCGGAAGTTGACGTTGCGCACGATCACGTTGGACGCGTTGGCGATGTTCAGGCCCTGCCCGGTGATCGTGGCGCCGGAGCCGACGCCGAGGATCGTCTTGTTGGACGCGACCTTGGTCATGCTGGACAGGGTGATCGTGCCGGAGAACCGGATGACGGCCGCTCCTGACGCCTGCACCGCCGTGGTGAACTGCGAGGCGCTGGTGACGGTCGTCGGGGAGGCGCTGCCTCCACCGGTGGTGCCGCCGCCCTGCGTCGCCCAACCCTCGAGGTTGAACGAGGCGGCTCCGGCGCTGGGGGCTGCGACGGACGCGCCCGCCAGCACGACGGCGGCGACGAGCCCGGTGCGCCAGTGCACGCGGGTTGACTTCTGGTGCATGGGAACTTCCTCCCGAGAACGCTGTTGACAATGGACCAGCGGCGGTGCATCGCACACAGGCGGCGGTTCGGGAAATTCCTGCCCCGGCTAGGAGGCGCCGGGGCGTGGTGTCACCACCTCTCCTCGGTGTGAGCACGGATGTGCTCGATGTCCCACTGATCGCCGAGGCCGGGCCCGGTGGGCATGGCGACGCACCCCGCTTCGTCGAGGGGGTCGGCGATCGTGAGCCGGTGCGGCGGCACGCGGTCGAAGTCGTGGTGCGGGTGCAGGAGCCCGCGCTCGTACCAGCGGCCCACGTCGGTGCCGCCCAGCACGGCCAGGCTCGCGCTCCCGTCGCCGTGGATCTCGCAGTCCACGTTGAACGACTCGGCCAGGTGCGCGGTCTTGACGGTGGCGGAGATGCCACCGACGTCGGTGGGGCCCGCGCGCAGGATGTCGCACGCCCCGGAGGTGATCCACTCGGCCCTGGTGTGGAACTTGCCCCAGGCCACCTCGGGCCCGATCACCGGGATCGAGAGCTGGTCGGCGAGCCAGCGGTAGGAGGCCGCCGAGGCCTCCTCCATGGGCTCCTCGAACCAGTAGAAGTCGAGCTGCTCCAAGGCCCTCCCGAGTTCGAGGGCCTCGGTGCGCGAGTACCAGTGGTTGGCGTCGAGCATGAGCGCGATGTCGGGGCCGACCGCGTCCCGCACCGCCTCGCAGGCGGCGATGTCCATCCGCACGCTGGGCGCGCCGGGCACCGGCGGCATCCAGGTGTGCAGCTTGATCGCCCCGTAGCCGGTCTCCACGAGCTGCTTGGCGAACTCGGCGTAGTCGCCGGGCGTGCTCAGGCCGCCGGGGGTGCGGTCGCCGCACATGGTGCTGGCGTAGGCCGGGATCTTCTCCCTGGCGCCGCCGAGCAGCTTCCACACCGGCATCCCGGAGAGCTGGCCGACCAGGTCCCACAGCGCGGTGTCGACGTAGCCGAGGGCGCGGTCGGTGAACCGGCCGTGCGAGCCGCGCTGCTTGCGCGCCATGGACTTCCAGAGCCGCTCGCGGTCCCAGGGGTCCTGGCCGAGCAGGACGGGCCGCACGATGCCGTCGAGCACGGCGGGACGCAGCTGGTCGGGGTGCACCTGCACCCGGCCGACCGCGCCGCCCGCGTGGACCTCCAGCAGCGCCTCGCGCACCTCGTGCGCCGGGCCGGGGTGCCGGTGCCCGGCCTGATCCACCTCGGTGCGCGCGGTGGTGGTGAACACCGACACCTCGACCCGCTCGATCACTTCCGGTCCTCCCACTCCTGCTGCGCGGTGGTCAGCTTCTCGGCCATGGCCTTGAGGAACTCGTCCGCGCTCAGCTGGCCGAGCAGCACCTTCTGGTACTGGGGCTCGCTGTCGGCCTTGGTGATGGACGAGTACTGCGGCAGGTAGACCGGGGCGGGCACGGTGATCGTGGCCGGGTCCTCCAGCACGTCCAGCGCCATCTTCACCGGCTTGTTCCGCTCGATCCACGGCTGCGAGCGCACGTCGGTGTTGGCCGGGATCTGGCCGACCTTCTCGTTCCAGTGGCTGTTGCTCTCGGCCGAGGTCAGGAACTCGACGAACTTCCAGGCGGCGTCCTGGTTCTCGCTGTTGCGGAACACCGCGAAGCCGTCGGTGGGGTTGGGCACGACGGTGCGCTTGCCGCTCGGGCCGACCGGCAGCGGGAGCGCCTCGACCTTGTCCCCCAGCGCCTTGG
>NZ_JBQGCX010000632.1:0-1805 GCF_052038725.1 Actinosynnema sp. | reverse complement strand
AGCGACCGAACTTCGACGTTTCATCCCGCCTGCACATGCGGCCTCGAGGAGCCGGCCGTGCACGCATCATGCGTACCGTGGTGGGCGAGACCCTGACGAGTCTGCGCCTACCGCCACCAGCAGTCGACGTGTGCGCTCGGTGACCGGGAATATCGAGGAGCGCAGCCTTCTTGGTCCCGTGGTGAAGTCAGCCCCCGTCGCAGCGCCCCCCGCACCCCTCCGGCCCCGCACCGAACCCTCCCCGCTGGGCCGGTTGCTGCTGTTCGGGGCGCTCGTCGCGATCGGCCCGCTGACGATCGACATGTACCTCGCCGCTTTCCCGGCCGTCGTGGACGACCTGTCCACGACCGAGGCCACGGTGCAGCTGACCCTGACCGCGACCCTGGTCGGGCTCGCCACCGGCCAGCTCCTCATCGGGGCCTTGTCGGACTCCTTCGGCCGGCGCCGCCCGTTGGTCGCCTCGTTGCTCGTCTACGTCCTGGTCTCGGGCCTGATCGCGGTCTCCTCCTCGATCGAGGTGCTGCTGCTGCTGCGCTTCGTGCAGGGCCTGGCCGGGGCGGCCGGGATGGTGCTGTCCCAGGCCATGGTCCGCGACCTCTACAGCGGCTCCCGGATGGCGACCTTCATCTCGCGGCTCTTCCTGGTCGTCGGCGTGGCCCCGATCCTGGCGCCGACGCTGGGCGCCCAGTTCCTGGTCTTCGGCAGCTGGCGGACGATCTTCTGGGCGCTGGGAGCCTTCGGGCTGCTGCTGACGGTGCTGGCGCTGGTCTTCGTCCAGGAGACCCTGCCCCCGGAGCGGCGGCGCCACTTCGGTCCGCGGACCCTGTGGGCCAGCTACCGGGTGCTGCTCTCGGACCGACGCTACGTCGGCCTGGTCCTGACCGCGTGCACCGCGATGGGCTGCCTGTTCGCCTACATCTCCAGCGCGACCTTCGTCTTCCAGGGGCTGTACGGGATGACCACCCAGCAGTACGCCCTGGTCTTCGCCGCCGGAGCGGGAGCGCTGACCATCACCAGCCAGGTCAACGGGTCCCTGGTGCGCTCGGTGCACCCGGCCGCGGTGCTGCGGGTGGCGCTGCCCTCGATGCTGGCCATCGCCCTGGCCCTGCTCGCCGCCGCGCTGCTGGACCTCAGCGTGTGGGCCATCGTCGGCGGCATCGTCCTGCTCATGGGCTCGGTCGGCTTCGTCATGCCCAACAGCCCGAGCATCGCGCTGGCCGATCACGGGGAGAGGGCCGGAGCGGCTGCCGCCCTGCTCGGAGCGGCGAACTTCGTCTTCGGTGCGCTCATCTCCCCGGTCAGCGGGCTGTTCGGGGTCGACTCGGCGGTGCCGATGGCGGCCATCATGGTGGTTTGCGCCGCGGCGTCGTGGTTCGCCTACACCGTGCTGGCCCGTCCGCAGGACATCCTGCGGGACATGCCCTGGGAGTAGGTCCCCACGTCCGGCGCTCGGGTCCGCGCGCCCATCCGGTGGAGGTCTAGCGGTCCGGTCCTCGGGGCACGATGCCCGTGCGACCCTCCCACGAGCCGTGCTCGGAGAGCGGTCTGAACCGGTAGGTCGCGAACTCCCGGTGGAAGTCACGGCGCTCCCGCTCGCGCATCGCCGCGGCGTGCCGGGCCGGTCCGGATACGTCCGAGCGGCCGTGCACCATGTCGACCATCTGGCGGACGCTGCGCCAGACCGAGAACGTCGAGACCGTCCGCGGCGGGCGGAGACCGGCGAGCGCGAGGGTGACGCCCGGGTGGTCCCGCACGAGCCGCTCCACGGGCTTGCCGTGCCGGAGGAAGCGCGGGATCTCGGGGAT
>NZ_JBQGCX010000631.1:0-2028 GCF_052038725.1 Actinosynnema sp. | reverse complement strand
CGCGAAGACGACCCCGGTCGCGCTGTCCTCGACCAGCAACCCGCCCTGCGCGTACGGGCTCTCATAGGTGAGCAAGCCGTGCAGCAGCGACGCCACCGGCTCCCCTGGCCGAGGCGGGCGGTCGCCGTCCGGGTCCTGGTCGTTGCACTCGGCGATCCGCTTCAGGATCGTGCCCACCCGCGCGTGGGGAAGCCCGCCCGCCAAGCGGCGCCACCCGTACTCGGTCACCCTCTCCGCAGGCCAGAGCGCGAACACGTCGAACGGGAACACCTCCACCACCGCGCGCATCGTGAACACGCACCGCAGGATGCCCCACCAACCCCCGTCGCGCTTCCGCTTTTCCCAGCACGGGCTCCCCCGCCCGGCCGCGCTACGATCGGCCGGGTGGCTACCCCCGACTTCATCCTCGCCCTGCGCGAGAAGATCGGCACCGCCCCGCTGTGGCTCACCGGCGTGACCGCCGTGGTGCTGCGCGGTGACGACGAGGTGCTGATGGTGCAGCGCGCCGACTCCGGCCAGTGGACCCCCGTGACCGGCATCATCGACCCCGGTGAGGAGCCCGCCGACGCCGCCGTGCGCGAGGTCCTGGAGGAGTCCGGGGTGGTCGCGGTCGCCGAGCGGCTGGTCAAGGTGCACGTCCTCCCGCCCCAGCGGTACGACAACGGCGACCGGGTGCAGTACCTCGACCTGGTGTTCCGGCTGCGCTGGGTCTCCGGCGAGCCGCACCCCGCCGACGGCGAGAACACCCAGGCCCGCTGGTTCCGCCCGGACGAGCTGCCCGAGCTCCGACCGACCATGGTCGACCGGATCGCCGCCGCGCGGTCCGACGACGAGCGCGCCCGGTTCACCGGGGGCGGCGTCTCGCGCCCCTGACTCCCCCGCCCACCTGCCCGACCAAGTCGTTATCCGCCCTTGTCCGGCGGCGTGCAACCCCCGAACCCCTATGCGCGGTAGCAGGGAGTGAGGAGCGCGCAAGCAGGAGCGGGGTGCCCGGTGACGCTGGACGAGCAGGGACGCGGAGCGGCGTGGGAGGCGGACGACGAGGACGACGCGGACTGCGCGGAGGGGCGCGGCCGAGAACCGGTTGAGTCCGCTTCGGACGGTCTGCCCACCCGGAAGGCCAACGCCCGCAACCGCGTGCTGCTCCCCCTGCTCGCCGCGCTGGCCACCCTGCTGCTGCCCGCGGGCATCGTGCTGACCACCCGACTGCTGACCGGCGACACCGTGGTCCGCGTGACCTGCGAGCCCGAGGACGGCGCCGCCGTGTGGGCCTCGCTCCCGAGCGGCCCCGGCGGCGTGCGGTCGCGGGCGACGCGGACCTGCGAGGGCGTGTTCACCTTCGGCCCCGCCCCCACGGTGTGCGTGGACGGCGACCGGGCCGTGGTGCGGTCGTGGCGGTCGGCCCCGTGCGGGGCGCTGGGCCTGTCCCCGGCCCCGTGACCCCGCCCCTGCGACCGCCGGTGGCGGGCGCGCGGGGGTGCGGCATGATGGCCGGATGCGCCACCACGAGCTCGTCCCGGTCCTGTGACCGGGGGTTATCTCAAGGGCCGGATCCGCCGGGAGGACATCATCACGGCGGCCATGGAGCTGTACGGCGAGGTCGGCTACCACGGCGCCTCGCTGCGGGAGATAGCGAAGCGGGTGGGCATCTCGCACGCGGGGCTGATCTACCACTTCCCCACCAAGGAGTCGCTGCTCGCCGCCCTCCTGGAGCGCCGGGACGCCGAGGGCGGCGAGCGCGAGCAGCTCACCTCCGGCCCGCCCGGCGCGCGGGTGCTGCGCCAGTACCTCGCGCTGACCGCGCACAACGCCGCGCACCCCGGCATCGTCGACCTGTACTCGCGCCTGGCGGCGGAGGCGATCGCCCCGGACCACCCGGCGCACGAGTACTTCGTCCAGCACTACCGGGGCGCGCGCGAGGACGTGCTGGCCTCGTTCGAGGCGTTGGCCGCCTGCGGCGGTCTGCGGGACGGCGTGGAGCCCAAGAGCGCCGCGCTGGTGCTCATCGCGCTGATGGACGGCCTGCAG
>NZ_JBQGCX010000630.1:0-5228 GCF_052038725.1 Actinosynnema sp. | reverse complement strand
CTGCGATCCCACAACTTCCTAGCACAGGGCCCGACGGGCTCGCAATCATCGCATAGCTGACCGATGGGTCCTCCCGAACCACCCTTGCGCAGCCTTGCGCGACCCGACCCGTTCGGGTAACCGCGATTCCCGCCTTCCGGGTGTTTGACCCGCGCCGGAAGTCATGCATACTGGCCACGACGTCATGCCGGAATTACGGGGGTATCGGGGTGCGGCCGGCCCAGGCGGAAGAAATACGCAGGTGTTTCGCGAACTGCTCGAAGGGCGAGGCCAAAAAGCTCAGCCTGCCACCGGGGTTCGAGTCGACCGACTGGGCGAGCACGGATTTCCTGGGGTGGACCGATCCGCGCGCGGTCAACAACGCCTACCTCGTGCTGCCGCGCGGCGACGACCTGGTGGGGATCGCGCTGCGGGCCAACCAGGCGCGCGCGGGCGCGCTGCGCAGGTCGGTGTGCGCGTTCTGCGTGACCACGCACGCCATGTCGGACGTGGTGCTCTTCGCGGCCCCGAAGGCGGGCGCCAGCGGGCGCAACGGCAACACCGTCGGCACCTACGCGTGCGCCGAGCTGGGCTGCTCGTCCTACGTGCGGGGCAAGGCCCGCCCCGCGGTGCCGCAACCGGGCGAGAGCGCGACGCTGGAGGAGCGGCTCGCGCGGATGCTCGGCAACATCGGCCTGTTCGTCGACAGGGTGCTGGAGGCGTAGACCGCCCCGCAGGGCACCACCGGGACCCCCGCTGGAGGGCGTGTGGCGCACGAGGCTGTCCGGACCACCGAGCGAATCGCGCCGCTGCCCCCGGCCGCACTGGGCATCTGGTTCACCGAGCAATTCAACGGGCCGTCCGCCGTTTATCACATCTCGTTCACGCACCGCCTGCGCGGACCGCTCGACCCCGATCTCCTGGACCGCGCGCTCACCGCACTGGTCCACCGGCATGAACCTTTGCGCTCGCGGATCGACCTGATTGACGAGGAACCGCGACAGCGCGTGCTGACCCCCGCGCCTTTCTACGCCGAACGGGTCGAGGCAAAAAGCACGGGCGAACTACCCGCCGAGGTGGAGCGGCACATCGCGGAACACCGGTCACGACCATTCAGGTTGGCCGAGGGCGATCCGTTCCGGGTGCTGCTGGTCCGCTTGGGCCCGGAGGACCACGTCCTGTCCGCCGTGCTCCACCACATCTGCGCGGACGGGTTGTCGCTGCCGGTGCTGTGCGCCGACCTCGCGGCGTTCTACGGCGGGCAGGAACCGCCGCCGCTGCGCGCGGGGTACAGCGACGTCGTGGAGCGCAGGCTGACCCGGCCGCCGGACGCCGAGGCCCTGCTGCGGTGGCGGCGGAGGCTGGCGGGCGCGCCGCCGCTGGAGCTGCCGACCGACCGGCCGCGCCCGCGCGTGCGGGGGACCGCGGGCGGGCACGTGCCGCTGCGGGTGGAGCCGGGGCTGGTGGAGCTGGCGCGGGAGTGCGCGCGGCGGCACGGGGCGAGCCTGTTCATGGTGCTGCTGGCG
This sequence comes from Actinosynnema sp., assembly GCF_052038725.1. Lineage (NCBI taxonomy): Bacteria > Bacillati > Actinomycetota > Actinomycetes > Pseudonocardiales > Pseudonocardiaceae > Actinosynnema > Actinosynnema sp. Next base: position 3,723 of record NZ_JBQGCX010000630.1, on the reverse strand, counting down.
GTGTTCCTCACCGCCCTGCGCGGGTGGGGCGGGCAGGAGGACCTGTCGGTGGGGGTGCCGCTGTCCGGGCGGGAGGGCCCCGAGGAGGAGGCCATGGTGGGGCTGTTCACCAACACGGTGGTGATGCGGGTGGACCTGTCCGGCGCGCCGTCGTTCCCGGAGCTGCTGCGCAGGGTGCGGTCGGTGGCGTTCGACGCCTACGACGACGGCGACGTGCCGTTCTCGCACGTGGTGGAGGCGGTGTCCCCGCCCCGCGACCCGTCGCGGACCCCGCTGTTCCAGGCGGTGTTCACCGTGCAGGACTTCGCGGAGGACGAGCTGCGGCTGCCCGGTGTGACGGCCGAGCCGCTGCCCTCCCCCGGCGGCACGAGCGAGTTCGACGTGGAGCTGGAGCTGGCGCTGGACGGGGCGGGGCTGGTCGGTTTCGTCCAGTACGCCGCGGACCTGTTCGACCCGGCCACCGCCGCCGCCTTCGCCGCCGACTACCTGGGGTCGCTGCGCCGCGCCGTGGAGGAGTCCCGGTGAGCGCGGGCCCGGTGAGCGGAGTTCCGGGGGGCGTCCCGGCCGCGCTGGCGCGGATCGCCGAGGCCACCCCCGACGCGCCCGCCCTGCTCGACCGGGACCGCGCGCTGAGCTTCCGCGAGCTGCTGTCCGAGCTGGACCGGGTGGCGGGCGGGCTGGCGGTCGGCAGGGGCGCGCTGGTGGCGGTGCTCGCCGAGCGGCACTGGACGACCGTGGCGGGCGCGCTGGGCGTGCTGCGCGCGGGCGGCGCGTACCTGCCGCTGTCGCCGGGGGACCCGCCGGAGCGGCTGCGCGAGGCCGTGGCGGAGGCCGGGGCGGTCGCCGTGCTGGGGCGCGGCGCGGCGCGGGTGGACCTGGGCGCGCCGTTCCTGGCGTACGAGGAGCTGCGCGGGACGGCGCGCGCCACCACCGGCCCGGAGGACCTGGCGTACCTGCTGCGCACGTCCGGCTCCACCGGCAGGCCGAAGGGCGTGCTGGTGCCGCACCGCGCGGTGCTGGCGGCGGGCACGGCGCTGAGCGCCCGGTACGGGATCACCCCCGCGGACCGGGTGCTGAACCTGACCCCGCTGATCTGGGACACCGCGGGCGAGGAGATCTACGCGACGCTGTTCGGCGGCGCCGCGGTGGTGACCGACTCCAGGACCGAGCGGGCCTCGGCGCGGACCCTGCTGGACGTGGTGGCCGAGCGCGGGGTGACGGTGGTCAACCTGGCCACGGCGCTGTGGGCGGAGCTGGCCGACCACGTGCTGACGACGGGCGAGCGGCTGCCCGCGTCGCTGCGGCTGGTGGTGATCGGCGGCGAGGAGGCGCGGGCGCGCACGGTGCGCCGGTGGTGCGAGCACGTGGACGCGGAGCTGGTCAACGCCTACGGCCAGACCGAGACGGTGATGGTCACGCACGCGGCGGACCTGGGCGGCGCCGTCGGGCGGGCGCTGGCGGACGACGACGTGGTGCCGATCGGCCGGGCCCTGCCGCACATCAGGGAGGTCCTGGTCCCGGCGGGCGAGGGCGTCTTCGAGCTCCGGGTGGGCGGGCCGTCGGTGGCGTGGGGCTACCGGGGCGCCCCGGCGCTGACGGCGGACCGCTTCCCCCCGTGCGACGGGGACCGCCTCTACCGGACCGGCGACCTGGTGCGGGTGGGCGCGGCGGGCCTGGAGTTCGTGGGCAGGGCGGACCGGCAGGTGAAGGTGCGCGGGGTGCGCGTGGAGCCCGCGGAGGTCGAGCGGGCGGTGGTGTCGTGCGCGGGCGTGGCGGCGGCGGCGGTGTTCGCGGTGGGCGGGGAGCACCGGTCGCTGGTGGCCGTGTACGTCCCGTCGGCGCGGGACGCGGCGACCCCGGAGGGGCTGCGCGAGGCGCTGCGGGCCAAGCTCCCGGAGAGCCTGCGCCCGCACCACGTCCACGCCCGCGCCGAACTGCCGCTGACCGCGACGGGCAAGGTGGACGTCGGGGCGCTGCGGGAGCTGTACAGCGGGCCGGAGGCGGGAGCGGGGCCGGGATCGGAGTTGGTCGCGGAGGCGGGCGCGGGGTCGGGGTCGGGCGCGGGCTCGGGGTCGGGCGCGGGACCGGGCGCGGAGCCGGAGCCGGGGGGCGCGTCGCTGCTGGAGGTGGTGACGTCGGTGTACCGCGAGGTGCTGGCCGCGGACGCCACCGGGGACTCGTCCTACTTCGACCTGGGCGGCGACAGCCTGCTGGCGATCCGCCTGATCTCCCGCCTGACGGCCAGGACCACCACCCGCCTGACGGTGCGGGAGGTCTTCGAGCACCCCACCCCCCGCGCGCTGGCCGCGCACCTGGGGCGCGCGGTGTGATCGCCGCCGTGGCGGGTTCGTCCCGCTCCGGGTCCTGCCCGCACCAGGGCGGAACCCGGCGTCGTCCCCGCTCCCCGGCCGACCGGTCGCGGTCACCGCTCCCCGGCCGAGATCGCCGATCCCCGGTCGTCCGTTCGAGATCTCCGGTCCCGCGCGCGTCGCGTTTGCCAATTCGCCGGGGATCTGTTCTCGACAACGGCAAAACCCCTGGGAGAACAGGGTTTCCCGGCGTTTTCAAGCCGGTGAGACAACCCTCTCCCTCCTGCGGATCGATGCCCGTTCTCCCGCCCGTGACCCCCTAGCATTCCGCTTCGCCGAGAACCGGACGGCCCGGTCCGGGAGGCACAGCGATGCGAGGTCACCAGCATGAGCCGGACCCCCGACAGCCGCCGCTCCGCGATCGCCGAGGAGCAGGCGTTCCTGGACACCGCCACCGCGCTGCGCGACCGGGTGCTCGCGCGGCTGGCGGACGGGATGGCGGACGCCGAGCTGGACGGGGACCGGGCGCTGCACCGGGTGCTGCGCAGGCAGCACGACGAGCTGCTGCTCGCGTCCGACCGGCTCGTCTTCGGCAGGCTCGACGGGCTCGACGGCTCGGTGTGGCGCGTGGGGCGGGTCGGGGTGCGGGAGGAGGACGTGCGCGCCGAACCGCTGGTGCTGGACTGGCGCGCCCCCGCCGCCCGGCCGTTCTACACCGCGACGCCGGTGGACCCGCAGGGCCAGGCGCGGCGCCGCCACATCCGCACCGACGGCGCGGTGGTGGTCGGCGTGGAGGACGAGCCGCTCGACGGGTCCTCCGCCTCCGACCTGGTCGGCGAGGGCGCGCTGCTCGCGGCGCTGGGCGAGCGGCGCACCGGGCGGATGTCGACGGCGGTGTCGACGTTGCAGCGCGAGCAGGACGAGGTGGTGCGCGCCGAGGCGTCCGGGCCGCTGATCGTGCAGGGCGGCCCCGGCACCGGCAAGACCGTGGTGGCCCTGCACCGGGTGGCGTACCTGCTGTTCACGCACCAGCGGGTGGCCGACCGGGCGGTGCTGGTGCTCGGCCCGTCGCCGCGCTTCCTGGACTACATCGCGCAGGTGCTGCCCGCGCTCGGCGAGACCGCCGTGGTGTCGGCGACCTGCGACACCCTGGTGCCCGGCGCCGAGGTGACCCGCGCCGAGGACCGGGTGGTGTCCGAGATCAAGGGGCGCGCGGCGTGGCAGCCGGCCCTGGAGGAGCACGTGGCGGCGCTGCGGCCCCGGCCGCGCGACCTGGAGCTGCGCTGGGAGGGCGAGCGGCACGTGGTGGGCCGGGCGGTGGTCGCGCAGCTGCTCGCCTCGGTGCGGGCCCGGCCGCACCACCCGGCCAGGAGCGCGTTCGCCGAGCAGCTGCACCAGGTGCTGGCCGAGCAGG
>NZ_JBQGCX010000629.1:0-3472 GCF_052038725.1 Actinosynnema sp. | reverse complement strand
CGGCGAACCACTGCGCGTTGAACGCGACCGACCGGGGCGTGCCGCCGAAGCTGCCGCTGCCCACCAGCTCGACCCCGGCGGCGCGGGCGGCGGCGCGCACCTCCCCGAGCGGCAGCGCTCTCCCGTCCACGAGCACGGCCTCCACGTCGAGCGCGCACGCCGCGACGCCCACCCCGGTGAGGGAGGCGGTGAACGCCAGCACCCGTTCGGCGAGCTGCTCGGCGGCGGCGAGCACCGCCTTGCCCGCCACGACCAGCCCGGTGGAGCCGAACGCCCCGGTGTCGTAGCCGACGGCGTCGGTGTCGGCCTGCCGCACGGAGATCCGGTCGACGGTGGTGCCCAGCGCGTCGGCGGCGAGCTGCCGGTGGACGGTGGTGGTGCCGTTGCCGAACTCGGCGGTGCCCACGGCGATCTCGTAGCCGCCGTCCGGGCGCACCCGAACGGCCGCGTCGGCGTGGTGCCCGCGCGGCGGGGTCGTGGCGATCATCGACACGGCCGAGCCCTGCCCGACCAGCCACCCCGGCGGCGCGTCGGGGAGGGGTTCGGCGCGCACCTGCCTGATCCGCCGCAGGCACTGGTCCAGCCCGTACCCGGCGATGTGCAGGTCCTCCTCCGCGCCGAGCGCGGTGACCAGGACGTCCCCGCCCCGCACCAGGTTGCGCTCGCGCACGTCCAGCGGGTCGAGCCCGAGCCGTTCAGCCATCTCGTCCACAATGGACTCGACGGCGAAGGTGACCTGTCCGAGCCCGTAGCCCCGGAACGCGCCGGACGGCACGGTGTTGGTGCGCACCGCGACGCCCTCCACCTTCTTGTTGGGGCACCGGTACACCGACACGGACTCGCTGCACCCGTGGAACAGCACGCCCGGCCCGTGGTTGCCGTACGCGCCGGTGTCGGAGACGACGTCCAGGCGCAGCGCGGTGAACGTGCCGTCGGCGCGCGCCCCGAGCCGGGCCCGCACGGTGAACGGGTGGCGCACGGTGGTGCCGGTGAACTGCTCGGACCTGGTGTGCTCCAAGCGCACCGGGCGGCGCAGCGCGAGGGCGGCGAGCGCGACGACGTCCTCGACCAGCACCTCCTGCTTGCCGCCGAACCCGCCGCCGACCCGCCCGGCCTGCACGCGCACCGCGTCGAGCGGCAGGTCGAACAGCGCGCACAGCAGCCTGCGCGCCAGGAACGGGGTCTGCGTGCTGGAGCGCACCACGAGCCGGTCGTCCTCGAACCAGGCGAGGGCCCCGTGGACCTCCAGGCTCGCGTGCTGCACCCGCTGGGTGCGGAACTCCCGCTCGCACACCACGTCCGCCTCGGCGAACCCGGCCTCGACGTCGCCGACCTCGCCGGACAGCCGGGCGACGACGTTGCCGTCCGGGTGCGCGAGGGGCGCGCCGGGGGCGAGGGCGGCGTCGGGGTCGAGCACGGCGGGCAGCGGCTCGTAGCCGACGACCACCAGGTCGCGCCCGGCCTCGGCGGCGGCCTCGGTCTCGGCGACCACGGCGGCCACCCGCTGACCGGCGAAGCGCACCACGTCGTCCAGGACGCGGGTGTCGGCGGGGTCGTCCTCGACCAGCTCGTGCAGCGCGGTGGAGAAGCGGCGGGCGGGGGCGTCGTGGTGGGTGAGGACGGCGACGACGCCGGGCACGGCGAGCGCGGCGGCGGTGTCGACGGAGGTGATCCTGGCGTGCGCGTGCGGGGAGCGCACGAGCTTGAGGTGCAGCGCGCCGGGGACGTCGACGTCGGCGGTGAACGCGGCCCGGCCGGTGACCACGTCGGGTCCGGCGGGCGCGCCGACGCTGCTGCCGACGGCCGCGCCGGGCGGGGCGTCCTGGACGGTGCGCACGCCGCGCACGGCGTCCTCGATCGCCCGGTAACCGGTGCAGCGGCACAGGTTCCCCTTGAGCGAGCGGGGCAGGTCGGCCTCCTGCTCGGGGGTGAGGGCGGCGACGGTCATGATCATCCCGGCGGTGCCGAACCCGCACTGGAAGCCCTGGGCGTCCAGGAACCGCCGCTGCACCGGGTGCGGTTCGCCGTCCGCGCCCGCGAGGCCCTCGACGGTGGTGATCTCGGCGCCGTCGGCCCGCAGCGCCGGGTACAGGCAGCTGTGCACGGGCAGGCCGTCGACGTGGACCGTGCACGCGCCGCAGTCGCCCGCGTCGCAGCCCTTCTTGACGCCGTGCCAGCCGAGCTGGCGCAGGTAGGTGCGCAGGCACTGGCCGGGGCGCGGCTCGCGGTCGGCGCGGTGGCCGTTGACGCTGGCGGAGAACCCCATCACTCGCCCCCCAGCTCGCGGCGGACCTGCTCGGCGAGCAGCCCGGTGAGGTGCCGACGCCACTCCGGGTCGCCGTGCACGTCGTCGACCCACGCGGGGACGCCCGCGACGAGGTCGGCGACCTCGGCGGCGCCCGGCACGCGCGGGAAGTCGCGGACCAGCGGCGCGGGCACGGCGGCGGTGATCACGAGCCGGAACCGCCGGTCGTCGAGCACCCCGACGACCAGCGCGGCGGAGCGCCCGTGGTCGTGCAGCGAGAACTGCCGGAACGCGGTCCTGGCGCGCAGCGCGGAACCGGGGACCACGATCGAGCGCAGGTAGCTGCCGCGCCCCAGCCGGGTGACGCCGGGGGCGACCACGAACCCGTCCGCCACCAGCCGCTCCCCGCCGTCCGGCAGGACGACCCGGCACACCCCGCCGAGGGCGGCGGTCAGCGCGATCACCGGCCCGGCGGGCAGCGCGGCGCACAGGTTGCCGCCCGCGGTGGCGGTGTTCCAGACCTTGAAGGAGGCCAGGAACGCCCGGCAGCACTGCTCCACCAGCGGCACGCCGCGCTCCCGCCCCCACGCGACGAGCTCCGCGATGGTGCAGGTGGCGGCGATCTCGACCCCGCCGTCCGCCAACCCGGTGACCGGCGCCCAGCCGAACCGGGTGAGGTCGACCAGCCGCCGGGGCCGCAGCGCGGGCTCCCCGAACACGACCGTCCCACCCGCGAGCCACACGTCCCCGTCGCGCCACTCCCCCACGTCACGCGGGTCGCACACCTCGACCACGCTGTTCAGGTCCACGCCCCCTCCTCACCCCGGCAGGTGCACCGGTCTACCCGCCGCAGGTTGCGCCGGGGGACGCGGACCCCGCAGCAGCGCGGGAGACCACCCGGACGGCCTAACCGGCGCAGCGGTCTCCCGAAGCGATCGGGGCCGCCTGGCCCGCGGGCGACCCCCGATCACCGCCCACACCCCACCACCCACCGCCCCGCCACCCACCGCCGCGCCGCACCACGCCCCCAACCACCGCACCCACCGCCGCGCCGCACCACGCCGTCCGTCGCTGCCACCACCACCCGCCACCACCCGCCGCCCGACACCGCCCACCTACCATCCGCCGCCCGCCAACCGCCAACCGCTCGCCCGCCAACCGCTCGCCAACCGCTCGCCCGCCATCCGCCCGCCGTCCGCCAACCGCCCGCCATCCGCCGCCCGCCGC
>NZ_JBQGCX010000628.1:0-10045 GCF_052038725.1 Actinosynnema sp. | reverse complement strand
GCAGGGCTTGGGGTGGGTGCTGGGGGGGGTGCGGTGCGTTGAGGGCCGCCCTGGGGCGGTGCCCGCGGGGCCCCGCCTTTGACCCATCGGGTGGAAAGGCGCGCACGCCGCCCGGCGGGGCCTGTCCGGCCGGGTGATCAGCCGGCAGCATCCCCCTCCGGGCGGTCGGGAGCCCGCCGAACGGAGGAGGCGGCATGGCGCACGTGTGGTGGCGCGTCGGCTCGGACCCGCTGTGCCACGCCTTCCCGCCGCCGGGCGACCAGCAGGCGGGCGACCACCTGGCGGCCTGCTCGGGGGCGCGCAGGCCCCCGGACGGCGCGGGCGGCCAGGCGCACGGGCCGCTGTGCGTGGCCTGCCTGGTGCGCCTGGAGGGCGCGGGCGCCGCGCTGGCCGCGCACCCCGGCCCGAGGAGCGGCCAGCCCTGCTGACGGCGGGGCCGTCCCCGCAGCCCCTGGGAAGCCCCCGGACGAGCGCGCCCCGGAAGACCCCCGGAAAGGCGAAAGACGCCCCAGCCTGTACGGCCGAGGCGCCTTCCTCATCCAGTTGGCACGGGGGTGTCCCCCTCCAGGGCTGACCCGTCCGGGTCAGTCGTTCTGGAAGTAGGACAGCAGGCGCAGGATCTCCAGGTACAGCCACACCAGGGTGGTCATCAGGCCGAACGCGGCCCACCAGGCCCACTTCGACGGGACGCCGCTGCGGATCATCTCGTTGGCGGCCTCGAAGTCCAGCAGGAAGCTGAAGGCCGCGATGCCGATGACGACCAGCGAGAAGACGATCGCCAGCGGGCTGCCGTCGCGCAGGCCCAGGTTCACGCCGAACAGGCCCATGAGCAGGTTGGCGAGCATCAGCACGCCCGCGCCGACCATCGCGCCGATGACCCACTTGGTCAGGCGCGGGGTGACGCGGATCGCACCGGTCTTGTAGACCACGAGCATTCCGGCGAACACGCCGAACGTGCCGAGGATGGCCTGCCAGGCGATGCCGGGGAAGAACGCCTCGAACACGCCGGTGATGCCGCCGAGGAACACGCCCTCGGCAGCGGCGTAGGTGAGCACCAGGGGGGCGCTCGGCGTCTTCTTGAAGATGATGATCAGCGAGACGACGAGACCGATGATCATGCCGGGGAGCGTCAGGGCGATCGGGTTGACCGCGCCCGTCAGCACCAGCCAGGCCGAGACCAGGCCGGTGACCAGGGTCAGGCCCAGGGTCACGGCGGTCTTGGTGACCACGTCGTCGATCGTGATGGGGCGCTCGCCCGAGGCCTGCTGCTGCGGGTAGCCGCCGCCGTACTGCTGGCCGTAGGGCTGAGCCTGTCCGTACTGCTGCCCGAAGCCCGCGGGCCCCCCGCCCTGGGGCAGGTTGCGGAACGCGGGGTTGCTGCTGGTGCGCACCTCAGTGTCCTCCTGTTGGCGTCTCGCGCCTTCACGGGGTTCAACGTCCGCACGAGCAGATCGGTTCCCGGCGGGTAAAACGGACTTTACCCAGTGGAGCTGTCAGTTACCACCTACTTGAGTGGCGGAGCGTAGTCACCCCGTACCCCAGTGGCGGCTTGTCCGCACCTTCGGTACCGGGAAAGCTCACCAGGCCAGCACCTTCCGCACCCATTTTCAGGGAGTCTTGCCAATCATGGGCTGGAGACGACTCGCTGGGGCTACGCTCGCGGCCGGTGTGACCTTGCTCGCTTTACCTGCGGCTATCGCCCAAGCGGCGCCGCAGGAGGGGCTCGGTTACCAGCACGAGGCGCAGCCCTACAAGGATCGCCCCAACGGGCCGGGGTGGTCCGGTTCCTACATCTGGAACAAGAAGCAAGTGTGGTGCGTCGCTTACGCGCTCAAGGCGCCGGACAGCGACGTCGAGTACAAGGAAGGCGACGAGCTGCTCACCAAGGGCGGCAAGTCGCTCGCGCCGGACGTCGCGGCGAACATCTCCTACCTGCTGCTGCGCTACAGCACCACGACCTCGGCCGACGAGGCCGCTGGGCTGTCGCACCTGCTGCACACCTGGACCGCCGCGCCGGACGCCCAGGCGGGCATCGTGATCGGGGCCGACGTCCCGTTCCAGAAGGTCGCCTACGACGAGCAGTTCAACTACGACCGGCTGCCCGCCTCCGCGCACGAGGCGATCGCCCGCATGAAGGCCGACGCCGAGGCCAACCGGGGCCCGTGGGCCGCGCAGGTCATCGCGCCGACCGGCGACCAGCTGATCGGCACGGCCGACACCTGGACCGTGACCGTGTCCAAGCAGAGCGGCGGCGGCGTCGGCGGGGTCCCGGTGACCGCCGAGCTGACCGACGCGAAGATCGAGGGCAGCGACGCCGGGACCGCGGAGCTGGTCACCCCGGCCGACGGCAAGCCCCTCACGCTGAAGGTCGTCCCGACCGGCCCCTCCCCCTCGGTGGCCGTTCGACTGGACAGCCCGGCCGACAAGCCGGTCGTGCACGTCCCGGCCGACAGCACCATGCAGCGCATCGTCACCACCGGTGGCGAGAAGAAGCTCACCGCGAACGCGTCCGCCTCCGCGAAGACCCCTCCGGGGATCGTGAAGATCGGCAAGGTGGACTCCGAGACGAAGAAGCCGCTCGCGGGCGCGGCGCTGCGGGTGACCGCGGCGGACGGGTCCACCCCGGCGGTCCTGCAGGACGAGAGCCCGCTGGTCGGGCCGGAGGGCACCCCCGTGGTGCTCCAGACCGGCGCCGACGGCACCGCGGTCGTGGAGGACCTGCGCACCCCGCAGGAGATCTGCGTGATCGAGGTGGCCGCGCCGAAGGGCTACGAGGAGAACTACGACCCGAACGCGCCGCCGAAGGCGTGTGGGAAGGTCGAGCCGGGCCAGACCCTGGTCCTTCAGCTGAGCAACAAGCCGAACAAGCCGATCGTGCCCATCACCATCCCGGCCGGTTCCGAGGGCGGGGTGGCGCTGGCGACGGCGTCCTTCACCACGGTGACCGCGCCCGGCGCGGTGGCGGGCTTCGCGGGCGCCGTGCTGGTCAGCGGCGTCGCGCTGGGCCTGGTGGTCCGGCGGCGGCTGGCGGCCTGAGGTGATGATCCGGCGGTGCTGAGCAGATGGTGAGAGCTCTGCTGGCCGGTGCGGCGGTGGTGGGCGTCCTGTCCACCACCGCCGCTCTGGCGATCACGGCGCCCGACGCGGTGGTGACCGGGCTGGCCAGGCCCGCCGACCCGGTGGTGCCGCACCCGCTGGGCGACAGCCTGCGCAGCGGGCGCGGCGTGGACCTGGCCGGGATGCGGGCCGGGTCGAACGCGCCCGCCGACCTCCCGGTCCCCGAGCCGCCGCCACCGCCCGCCGCGCAGGTGCGGCCGGGCACGGTGCGGCTGCCCCTGGGGAACACCGCGAAGCTGGTGCGCAGCGAGGTGACCCCGGACGGGGTGCTGCCGGTGCCGGACGGCGTCGGCGAGGCGACCTGGTGGGGCGTGGACCTGGGCGCGCCCGAGGGCGCGACGGTGCTGGCGGGCCACGTGAACTGGAAGGGCGCGACGGGGCCGTTCGACGAGCTGTGGCGGGCCGAGGCGGGCCGCGAGGTGCTCGTGGTGGACACCTCGGGCGCCGAGTACCGGTTCGCGGTGCGGGACGTGCTGGCGGTGCGCAAGGACGAGCTGCCGCGGCGCGCGGTGGAGCTGTTCGGGCCGTCGGGCGAGCACCGGCTGGTGCTGGTGACCTGCGGCGGCCGGTGGGTCGGCGGGCAGCTGGGGTACGAGGAGAACCGCGTGGTGGTGGCGACGCCGGTCGGCTGAGCGCCGCCGGTGGGGAGCCCGCGCGGGCGCGCCGGTTTCCGCATGAAAGCAACCTCCGGACGCAATGTCCCGTCCACGAGGGTTGTGAAGCGATGGGGCTGGCTCTCGACGGTGGTCGCGCTCGTGGTGGTCCTGGTCGTGCTCGCGGTGCTCGGCGCGCGGGAGTCGCCGCCGGGCGGGGGCGCGGGCGAACCGGCCGCGCGGCTGCCCGGTGTGACGACCGGGTCGTCCGCGAGCGCGGCCCCCGCGCCGACCGTTCCGCCGCACCCGGACCCGCCGTCCTGGATGCGCAGGCTCCAGCCCGGCGAGAAGCCGCCGCAGTTCCTGCTGTTCTCCTTCGACGGCGCGGCGTCCAAGGAGCACTGGGACCGGCTGAACCCGATCGCCGCGCGGACCGGCGCGCACGTCACCGGGCTGCTGTCCGGGGTGTACCTGCTGACCGAGCAGCAGGGCGCGGCGACCTACCGGGGGCCCAAGCAGGGCGCGGGCAGGTCGGACATCGGCTTCGGCGGCACGCAGGCGGACGTGGAGCTGCGGATCGGCTACCTGAACCAGGCGATCGACGACGGGCACGAGATCGGCACGCACTACAACGGGCACTTCTGCGCGGGCGGGGCGTCCAGCGTCGGCGACTGGGACACCGCGGACTGGGGCAGCGAGCTGGAGCAGTTCTTCCAGATCGTGGAGAAGGCCCGCGCGAAGGGGTTCAAGCTCGACCCGAGCGCCGTGCGCGGCGGGCGCACGCCGTGCCTGGAGGGCAGGTGGGACCAGGCGTTCCCGGCGATGCGGCAGCGCGGGCTCGTCTACGACACCAGCCACGTGAGCCTGGGCGTGCAGTGGCCGTCGGTGCGGGACGGGGTGTGGGAGTTCCCGATGCCGGAGGTCCGGGTTCCCGCGCTGGGCAAGCAGGTCGTGATGATGGACTTCAACCTCTGGTACGCGCTGGACGGCGCGAAGGAGAGGACCGATCCGGCGAACGTGCCGCTGTTCACCCAGGTCGTGGTGGACACCTACCGGTCGGTGCTGCGGGCGGCGGCGAACGGGAACCGGGCGCCGGTGGTGATCGGCAACCACTTCAACGACTGGGCGGGCGGGGCGTTCAGCGAGGCGGTGGAGCGGTTCATGGGCGAGGCGTGCGGCGCGGGCGGCGCGGTGTGCGCGACCTACACCGAGGTGCTGCAGTGGATGCAGCTCCAGGACCCCGAGGTGCTGGAGCACTACCGCCGGATGCCCGCGGCGATGAACTGACGCCCCGCGCCCACCGGTGGGCGCGGGGCGGCGGGCGTCAGGGCAGCCTGGTGACCGGTTGGCGCACGATCGTGCGGCGCTTGGCGGGGGCGCCGCGGCGCGGGTCGCTCAGGCAGACCTCGTGGTGCCTGCCGGTGGGGGCGAGGCCGTGCTCGGGGATGAACTCCTCGTGCACGCGCCGCAGCGGCTCGGCCTCGTCGTCGTACGCGCCCACGTGCAGCGCCTGCGCGCACAGGCCCTCGGAGAGCGCTTCCACGCGGACCTCGCGCAGCCGGGCGGGCGGGTCGCCGCCCGCCTCGACGCGGTCGAGCGCGCCCGCCAGGAGTTCGTCGCCGACCCGGTCCGGCAGCAGGAGCAGCAGGGTCCGGCGCCACTTGGCCTTGTCGCGCTCGCTGGTGAACGGGGCGTGGTCCTCGGACCACCACAGGCCCTCCGGCGGGGGCATGACGTAGTCCCGGCCCAGTTCCCCCTTGCTGGTGAACTTGAGCCGGCAGGCGACCGGGTGGAGGGCCGAGACGGCGTCCGCGCACGCGTCGGTGTCCGGGTCGCCGCTGCCGTCGATCGCCAGGTAGCGCAGATCGGGGACCTCGACGAGCTCCGGCTCGTCGCGCTTGGCGGTGCAGCTCGGGACGGTCCGCTTGAAGCCGACCTTGTCCGCCACGGGTCCTCCAGGGGTGCGGTTCCGGGAGCGGGCACCGCACTGCGGGGGTGCGACGATTTCCGCGCGTTCCGGCCGCGCGCGGGGGTGGTCGTTTCCTAAGCTAATGACCGGCAGGGACGACGAGCGCTGGGAGCACCCGCATGGCGACGACCGCTGGACTGGCCGAGGAACTCCTCGAACTGGTCAAGGACCTGGACCCGATCGGCGCGGCGCTGTACGGCCTGCCGGTGGCCAACGCGGGCCTGGAGGACGTGAGCGAGGCGGGCGAGGCCGGTTCCCGCGCGCGGGCGCTCGACATCGCCTCCAGGGCGCGGGCGCTGCCCGAGGACGACGACCCGGTGACCCGCGCGGTGGTCGTGCAGCAGGCGCTCGCGATCGTGGACCGGATCGACGCCCGGCTGGTCGAGCACTCGATCACCGACTCGTTCTTCGCGCCCGCCGGGATGCTCCTGGCGATGCTCCCCATGCTCACCCCCTCCGACGAGGCCCAGCAGCGGGCCTACGTGGCCCGCCTGGCGGCGATCCCGGAGTACCTGGGGCAGGTGGCCGACCGGCACCGCTCGGGGCGCTCAGCGGGCCGCAGGCCGGTCGCGCGCCTCGTCGAGGCGGCGATCGCGCACCTGGACCGCTACCTGTCCGCCGAGCGCGACCCGCTGGCCAGGCACGAGCTGGTCGCGGGGGTCGCGGCCGAGCGGGACCGGGTGCTGGCCGAGCGGGTGCGCCCGGCGTTCGCCGCGTACCGGGAGGTGCTGCGGGAGCTGCTGCCCGACGGGCGGCCGGACGAGCGGCCGGGCCTGTGCTGGCTGCCGGACGGCGAGGCCGCGTACGCCGCGCTGGCCCGCCACCACACCACGACCCCGCGCACGCCGGACGAGCTGCACGAGACCGGGCTGGCGATCATCGCCGACCTGGAGCGGGAGTACGCCGAGATCGGCGGGCGGGTGTTCGGCCCCTCCGACGCGGCCGGGGTGTTCGAGCGGATGCGGACCGACCCGGCGCTGCGCTGGGACACCGAGGAGGAGCTGCTGGAGGCGGCGAGGACCGCGATCGCGCGCGCCGAGGAGGTCGCGCCGAGGTGGTTCGGGCGGCTGCCCGCGCAGCGCTGCGTGGTGGAGGCGGTGCCCGCCGACGACGCGCCCGGCGCCCCGACCGCCTACTACTCCTCGCCCGCGCTGGACGGCAGCAGGCCGGGCACCTACTACGCCAACACGCACCGGGTGCGGGAGCGGTTCCGCTACCAGGCCGAGGCGATCGCCTTCCACGAGGCGGTGCCCGGCCACCACTTCCAGATCTCGCTCGCCCAGGAGCTGACCGACCTGCCGCTGCTGCGGCGGATGGCGTCCGTCACGGCCTACCTGGAGGGCTGGGGGCTCTACACCGAGCGGCTGGCCGACGAGATGGGGCTGTACTCGGACGACGTGGCGCGGCTGGGGATGCTGGCGCTGGACTCGATGCGCGCGGGCAGGCTCGTGGTGGACACCGGGCTGCACGCGAAGGGCTGGAGCCGGGAGCGGGCGGTGGCGTACCTGCGGGAGAACACGCCGCTGGCGCTGGTGGAGATCGAGAACGAGGTGGACCGGTACATCGCGGCGCCCGGCCAGGCGCTGTCGTACATGGTGGGCCGGTTGGAGATCCTGCGGCTGCGGGCGGCGGCCGAGGCGGCGCTCGGGGCGGCGTTCGACATCCGGGAGTTCCACGACCTCGTGCTCGGCGGCGGGCCGCTCCCGCTGGCCGTGCTGGACGAAGTGGTCACCGACTGGGTGAACGCTCGATTGGCGAACTGAACGGGCGGGCCGGGGCCGCTTTGCGGCGGCCCCGCTTAGTCCGCAAAAGTGCGGAAATGCGGGCTGACCTGCTGACTCCCTCACTAAATCAGGGGGTCGAAACCGTTGGTCCGCTGCACGAACAAGGGAAAAGACCCACTCCGCGCGGTGAACTCCGCTCCCCGGCTCCATCGCGGCGCGTCACCCGCCCGCACGTCCCTGACCTGCGAACGGGTGACGAACAGCTATCACGAGCGTGCCCCCGACGGGATTCGAACCCGTACCTGTGACTCTTTTAAGGAGCCTGCCTCTACCCGTTGGGCTACGGGGGCAGCGGGGAGCCTAAGCGGTTACCGTGCGTTCGTGGAGGCTGTTCGATGCACATCCCCCGCACGGCTCAATGCGAACTGCTATTCCGTTCATTCGAGTAATGGGCCGAGCGCGCTGAAGCCCAGGACGATCTCGTGATATGCGTCACAACCGAGTGCGCGCTCCACCAGCTCGTCCCGCAGCGCGGCGGTGAAACCGACGCCGAATCCCATCGCCGTGGCGACCAGGTACGCGGTCTGCGAGAGGTGCCCGACGTCCATCTGGACCACCCGATAAGCCCGTGACGTGTCATAACGCCAGCGGGTGCGGTCGAGCACCCCGGTGTAGGCCAGGACGAGCGCGGCCTCGCCGACCCACTCCTGCCCGCCAGCGGCCTCGGTGAGCTGCTCCGGCGCCCACACCACCCCGAGGCGCTCCAGCGCGTGCCCGAGCGGGTCGAAGTGGTACCACCCCGGCTCGACGCCCTCGACCGCCCTGACGTGCGCGTACACCTCGACCGGGTGACGCCCACCGCCCGATGGTGTCATCTTGAAGACGGTCCCGGACCGCCCGACCCTGGACCGGGCGGGTGACGGCGCGGCGAGCACCGCCAAAATTTCACCCACTTGGCGGAGCGGAAGCGGTCCTCGGCCAAAATCTCGCGTTGTGCGACGGCCCAGCAGGACGCTCCGCAACCCCTCCCGCCCCCATTCGGGGTCCTCGGCGGGCGCGGGAAGATCCACGCGCACACCGCCGATAGTCCTGAAGGGCGGGGGCGGCGGGTCGGTGCCGAGCTTCGCGTCCAACTCGGCGTCGTGCTCGTCCACGCCCTGGTAAGGCGCGTCGGCCAGGGTGCGGCTGGCGAAGTGGTAGTGCCGGGCCGCCACGCCCCACGGGCCCCAGCCCGCCAGGAGCCGCCGCTCGGCCTCGTGCTCGGGCGAGCCCTCGACCAGCAGCACGCGCGCGCCGATCAGCTCGTCCAGCACCGCGCGCAGCGCCGCCCGGTCCGCCTCGGCCAGCGGGGCCAGCAGGGCGTCCACGTCGGTGAAGGTCGCGAACTTGCGGCACAGCAGCTCGGCGGTCTCGGTGATGGCGAACTGGCGGTGGTGGAGGTAGTCGTCCCAGACCGCGGTGCCGTCCCGGTAGGACAGCGCCGCGTGCTCAGCGACCTTGACCCGCACCCAGCAGCTCCTCGAAACGCCCGGCGACCCAGCTGTGCACCGCGTCGGAGACGCGGGTGTCGCCCGCCCGGTGCTCGAACCACCGCCAGTCGCAGTTGACGTTGACCTCGAGGAACACGTGGTCGTCACCCGCGACGAGCAGGTCGAACGCCGCGACCTGGAGCCTCCAGTGCCGGGCGAGCGCCAACAGCCTCCCGCGCAGCCCCTCGGGCACCTCGACCGGGGTCACCCGGACCGCGTCCGGGTCCACCCACAGCTGCGCCGGGTCGATCTTGTCGACCTGGTAGGCCAGGCACTCCTCGTCGACGGTGAAGACCCGGATCTCGGTCTCGGCCGTGACGTACTCCTGCACTATCACCGGCGCGGTCTCCGGCACGTCGCCCGCCCGGCTGGTCTCCAGCGGGCGGGGGAACAGCCCGTGCTGCACGCCGGGCCGGGGCTCCAGCAGGTGCCGCCCGGCGGTCTTGACGATGCACTGCCCGCCGCCGGGCCTGGTGCGGCCGGGGCGGGTGGTGACGGCGGTGCGCGGCACGGTCAGCCCGAACGCGGCGGCGTCGGCCATCTGCGTCAGCCGGTCGAGGTGGGCGGTGTGCCTGACCGGGTTGACGTGCGCCCAGTCGCGGCGGGTCGACAGCCAGCCCGCGACGGCGTTCCACTGGTCGACCGCGTAGGCGCCCGCGAGCGTGCCCGGCTCGACCGGGACGGCGGACAGCTCGAAGTGCCTGCGCCACACCAGCAGCGGGCGGACCAGCCAGCGGTCCAGCTCCAGCAGCGGGGTGTCGGTGTAGACGGTGAGCGGGAGGTCGGTGCAGCGGTCGGCGTCGATGCGGACCATGCGGATGCCGCGCTCGGCGAGGGCGATGGAGAGCTCGTTCATCTCCATGTCGGCGGAGCGGGCCAGGACCAGCACGCACGGGACGGGGCTGCCGTCGCCCTCGTCCACGACGCCGAGGCGGTGGGCCTGCTCCTGGAAGTCCAGGCACCTGGGCTGGGTGCGGAACAGGTACTCCTGGCCCTGCATGAGCAGCGGGGTGGGGCGCAGCGGGAGGGTGCGGGTGGCGGCGGGGCGCTGCGCGGGCGAGCGCTGCGCGGGCGAGCGCGGCGGGGCCGGGTGGGGCGGGGCGGGGGGCTGTG
>NZ_JBQGCX010000627.1:0-2550 GCF_052038725.1 Actinosynnema sp. | reverse complement strand
CGCGGCCGGTGGAACCCCCGCAGCACACCAGAAAGGCCCGGAGCCACCCGCTCCGGGCCTTTCTGCACGCACAGGGACCACGCCCGCGCCTGACCGCCTCGCAGGCCTAACCGCCTCACGGGCTGACCACTTCGCGGGCTGACCGCCTCGCAGGCCTGACCCTCACGGGCTGACCGCCCCGCAGGCTGATCACTTCACAGATTGACCGCTTCGCGGGCTGCGGGGCGAGCGCAGCGAGCCCGCAGCCAGCCATCCCGCGTCCCTCTTCTCCGTTTGGCCTGGCGAAGCCCGAGCGCAGGTGTCAAGACGCCGCCGCACCGCTGCGGCAGACCGGGGTGTCAAACGGCGTCTTGACGCCTGTGCTTGCCTGAAAGGAGGCCAAACGGAGAAGAGGGACCCCGCCCACCGCAGTAGTAAACCGAACCACCAGCGGAACGGTCACCGGCCGGCAGAGCCCGTCCCCCTCTTTTTTGGAGGTCTGCCCCGCCGGCGAGGCGTGCCCTTCAGCTCTTGATCTTCGCCCTAATCCCTAACCCCAACACGCCGCGAGCCGAACGCCCCACTAACCGAACGCCCCACTAGTCCAACGTGAACGGGTCGTACTTGATCCGGTCGAGCGGAGTCCCCGCGACCAGCATCCTCGACACCGTGGCCCGGATCATCGAAGGCGATCCGCACACCAGCACGTCCCGATCCTCCCAAGCCCCGTACCGCGTCACCACGTCCGCCAACGTCCCCTGCTCAACCCCCCGAGCCCCTGGGTCGTTCTCCAGCACCGGCACGATCGACAACCACGGGTTCGCGCTCGCCATCCGCTGCAGGTTGTCCAGGTCGTACAGGTCCTCCCTGGTCCGCCCCCCGATGAACAGGTGCGTCTTCGGGTTCTCGCCCCACTGCGCCATCTCGTCCAGCATCGCGTGCATCGGCGCGATCCCGGTCCCACCGGCGATCATCAGCACGTTGTTCCCGGACGTCCGGTTCACGCTCAACCGCCCCATCGGCGGCCCGATGCGCCACACGTCCCCCGGCTGCGTGTGCCCGACGATCGACCGGCTCACCCACCCGCCCTCGACGGACCGGATGTGGAACTCGATGATCCCGTCCTCGCGCGGCGCGTTGGCGGGCGAGAAGTACCGCCACAGCCTCGCCCGCTGGGGCGTCTCCACGGACACGTACTGCCCGGCCCGGTAGTTCACCGGGTGGTCCGGCTGCAACCTGACCACCGCGAGGTCCCAGCTCACCCGCTGGTGCTCCAGCACCGTCGCGTGCCAGTACGCGGGGCCCTCGTCGGCGTGCGCGGCCTCCTGCATGGCCCTGGCCATGATCGTGTACGCCTCGGCCCAGGCCATCTCGACCTGCGGCGTCCACGCCTCGCCCGCGTACTTCTTGATCGCGGCGAGCAGCGCGGTCCCGACCGACTCGTAGTGCGAGCTGACCACGCCGAACTTGCGGTGGTCGCGCCCGAGCTGCCTCAGGAAGGGGATGAGGTCGTCGGGTCTGTCGACCATCTGCACCACGTGGACCAGCGCCCGCAGCAGCCTGCTCCGCTGCACCTCCATGTTCGCGGGGAACATCTCGCGGGTCGCCGGGGCCAGGCTGAACAGCATTCCGTAGAAGAACTTGGCCACATCGTCGGAGCGCGACTCGACGACCGCGAAGCTCTCCCGGATCAGCCGCACCATGGCGGTGACACCCGGAGGAGGTTCGCGGTGCGGCGGGCTCGGGATGGGGCTCAACACAGCGTTCGCAGTCATGGTCCGGGCGCAGTCTCCACGTTTGTTGCGGCGCCTGCAACGGCGCTACGTCCTCGTCAAGCATCCAACCCCGACGCTGCGACACTAACCCGTCAACTGGGTGGTTGACTCCTTGATGCCACCTTTGAGTGCAGTACGACTTCGTTGTGTAACGCGGAGCTCGATCCTTCGAGGGATCATTCAACTTCGGTTGTACCTTGATCGTGGCCTGCGCAACAGGGTGAGACTTGTCCTACACCGTTTGGCCGCTTGCCGAGGCCCTCCCTCACACGGGTGGACCTGCGGCTGCGCTCCGTGAGTGATCATCCCGCCGCGCCTGTGGATAGCAACCTGCGGATTGTGGATAACTCGGACATCGCTGTGGAAAAACCGCTGGTCCGAGCGGGTGACGCCCTCACGGGTGGGAAACACGCTCCGCAGTGCTCCGCACCACGCAGAACTCGTTGCCCTCGGGGTCCGCGAGCACCACCCACCCGGTGCCGTCCGCGTTGCGCTGGTCGTCGAGCACGGTCGCGCCGAAGGCCACCACCCGCTCCACCTCCTCGTCGCGCGTCCGGTCGTGCGGCTGGAGGTCCAGGTGCAGCCGGTTCTTCGCCGACTTGCCCTCCGGGACCCGGATGAACAGCAGGTTCACGCCCCCGTCCCACACCACCTCGACCTCGTCGTCACCGGGCTGGTCGCCCTCGCCCAGCGCCCCGCCGGTGATCCCGGTCCAGAAGGTGGCCAGCGCCCACGGGTCGGCGCAGTCGAAGGTCAGGTGTCGCACCAGGGAAGCCATAGCCAAGATCATCGACCG
>NZ_JBQGCX010000626.1:0-4502 GCF_052038725.1 Actinosynnema sp. | reverse complement strand
TGCGCCGCGCCCGGGACGACAGGCCCACCGGGGTCTCCGTGGTGGTCGAGCTGCCGGGCGCGTTGGGGTCGTACGCGCCCGCGATCGCGGCCCTGCCGGTCAGGCGCCACGGGGTCTTGCCCCGCTCCTCGACGTCCGCCTGGTACCGCCGCCCGCCCTGCTCGCCCGTGTAGAGCTCGTCCCAGGCTTGCCTGGCCAGGACGAGGTCGACGTCCTGGGGGCCGAGCGCCCGCCCCAGGAACCTCCGCAGCTCGGTGTTCCCGCACTCGGCGACGGACCCCAGCAGCTCGACCACGGAGATCCACTCCCCGAGGACGCTGTCCTCGTAGTACGCGGGCAGCTCTCCGTGCTCGCGCAGCTCGTCCGCCAGGGGGCCGTAGATCCGCCGCGCGTGCCCGGCGGTGATCTCGTGCCTGCGCAGGGCGCTGGGCGTGGCGTGCCAGACGAGGTCGTCGACCCAGGAGACGTAGGAGCGCGTGCCCTCGGTCAGGCCTCCGCTGACCGGCTCGTTCGCGTCCAGCGTCGCCCGCAGGTGCGCGCGGGCCCTGTCGAGGTCCGCCAGGAACGCCCTCGGGAGCAGGTCCTGCTGCGCGCGCCGCCGTTGCAGGCCGGGCTTGCCCACGTCCACGAACCACTCGGTCGCCGGGATCTTCCTGGTGTTGTCGAACAGCAGGGTGACGAAGGCGTTGCTGCCCGCCGTGTCCTTGTGGAAGCTGGGGCGCGCGTTCTGCCCCTGGCGGTGCGGGTAGTAGTTCACGTCGATGGCGACGACGTGCGTGCCGTCGACGTACCAGGGCTGCGCCGCCAGGTAGTCCCACTGGCCGTTGGCGACCATCACGTCGCGCAGGAGCGCGGAGACCGGCTGGTTCAGCGAGAGGTCGTACCCGCTGCTGATCGTCTCCCCCACCATGCCGTGCGCGTGGTAGGAGGTGTGCAGGGAGATGTGGTCGACGCCCGGTTCGGGCGGGAACGCGTCGCGCAGAACGCCCGCGAGGCCGTCCCAGTCGGCCACGCGCGCGGGGAGGAGGTTCTCCAGCGATCCGGACTTCATGACGAGCCGGGCCAGCGGCGGCACCACGCCGGTCGGGTGGGGGATCGAGTGCGTCATCAGGCATTTTCCCGCCCGCCGGGCCCGCCGGGCCATGGGCAGTTCAACGCAGGACCGGGGGCGGACCGCGGTCGGTCCGCCCCCGGTTCACCGTGGGATCGGTGCTCCCGCGCTCACCTCAGGTCGTAGAGCGTGCTCCCTCCCACCGTCTGCGCGGTGTAGTTCTCCTGGACCCACGTGGCGATCTGGGAGGTCGACGAGTCCGAGCCGCCGCGACCGCCCATGCCGCCGCCCATCCCGCCACCGCTGATGTAGTACGCGATCTCGCCGTTCGCCACGGCCCGCTGGAACTGCTCCAGCGTCGGGGCGTTGTCCGAGCCGCTCCAGCCGCCGATCGCGATGACCGCCTTGCCGGTGGACAGCTCCAGCTCGGCCGCCGACTGCGAACCGGTGGTGGCCGCGGCCCACTTCGTGGTGGTGCTCTTCAGCAGCTCGACCACCTCGCTGCTCGACCCGCCACCGGGGCCGCCGCGCATCCCGCCGCCCTGGTCCGCGTCGCCGTCCCGGTCCTGCGCCTCGCCGACGCCCGCCTGGTCGCGCTGCCCCGTGCCGTCACCAGTGCCGTCCTGCGCCTGCCCGTCCTGCGCCTGCCCGTCCTGCGCCTGCCCGTCACCACCGGGCATCCGGCCGCCGCCACCGCCCCCACCGCCGAAGCCCGTCGAGCTCCCGGCAGGCCCGGACGACGGGATCGACCCGGTGTGCGCCTGACCGGCCGTGCTGACCGCCCACGCGCCACCGCCCGCACCGACCACCAGCACCGCCGCCGTCGCCAGCGCGACCGCGCCCTTCGCCACCCGCCTCGGGTCCAGCAGCACCGCCAGCACCACCACGAACCCCACCACCAGCACCGCGTACCGGATCACCGGCGCGTAGTCCGAGGACCTGGCCAGCAGCACGTGGTCCCACACCGCCGTGACCCCGACCACCGCCGCCAGGAACGCCCGCGCCACCGGGAACCTCCTGGCCCGCCACAGCTCCCGCCCGCCGATGGCGACCAGCGCCGCGATCGCGGGGGCCAGCGCCACCGAGTAGTACGGGTGCACGGTGCCGCTCATGAAGCTGAACACGACCGCCGTGACGATCAGCCACCCGCCCCACAGCAGCAGCGCGGCGCGCGTCCGGTCGGTGCGGGGCGCGCGGCGGGTGAACCACAGGCCGGCGACCAGCGCGACCAGCGCGGCGGGCAGCAGCCAGGAGATCTCCCCGCCGAACGCGGCGCCGAACATCCGGAAGATCCCGGTCTCCCCGCCGAACCCGGTGTTCCCGCCGCCCATGCCGCCGCCACCGCCGCCGTTGCCCTGCCCGCCGAGGATGCGGCCGAGCCCGTTGTACCCCAGCGCCAGCTCCAGCAGCGTGTTGTCCGTCGACCCGCCGATGTACGGCCGCGAGTCGGTCGGCCACAGGTCCACCAGCGCGATGAACCACCCGGCCGACACCACGACCGACCCGAGCGCCGCGAACAGGTGCGCGATGCGCCTGCCCAGCGTGGTCGGCGCGGCCACCAGGTACACCAGGGCGAACGCGGGCAGCACCAGGAAGCCCTGCAGCATCTTCGTCAGGAACGCGAACCCGATCGCGGACCCGGCCAGCAGCACCCACTTCAGGCTCGCCCGCTCCAGCGCCCGCACCAGGCAGTAGGCGCCCGCGACCATGAGCAGCACGAGCAGCGCGTCCGGGTTGTTGAACCGGAACATCAGCACCGCGACCGGCGTCACGGCCAGCGCCGCGCCCGCCAGCAGCCCGGCGAGGTGCCCGCTGGTGCGCTTGACCGTCGCGTGGGTCAGCGCCACCGCCGCCACGCCCATCAGGGCCTGCGGCGCGAGCACGGTGAAGCTGGAGAACCCGAACACCCTGGCGAACGCGGTGGTCAGCCACAGCGCCGCGGGCGGCTTGTCGACGGTGATCGCGTTGCCGGAGTCCAGCGAGCCGAACAGCCACGCCTTCCAGTCCTGCGTCCCGGCCTGCACGGCGGCGGCGTAGAAGCTGTTGCCGTAGCCGGAGGCGGTCAGGTCCCACAGGTACAGCGCGGCGGTGGCGGCGAGCAGCACCAGGAGCGCGGGCCGCGCGTACCGGGGCGCGTCGGCCGGTCCGAGCACCAGCCTGGCCAGGCGGCCCCGCGCGGGCGGCTCGGCGGCCGGGCTGGCCGGTGGTTCGGTGAGCAGGGCGGTCATGGTCGGCTCTCCTGTGCGGTGTGGTCTGGGGAGGTGGTGCGAGGAGCGGTTGGGGTCAGGCGACGCGGACCAGGTCGCGGGCCGGGGCCCGCCGCAGGTCGGCCGGGAGCGCGAGGCGGGTGCGCCACAGCCGCGCGACGCCCTTGAGGTCGGCCACGGCGGTGGCGACGATGTCCACCGACGAGTCGGGGTCGTCCACCCAGTCGACGGCGACCTCGTGGGTGCGCAGCCCGGCCCGCTGGGCCAGCACGAGCAGTTCGGTGTCGAAGAACCAGCCGGTGTCCTGCACCAGCGGCAGCAGCCGGGCGGCAACGTCCGAGCGCACCGCCTTGAAGCCGCACTGCGCGTCGGTGAACCGGGCGCGCAGGGCCAGCTTGAGGATGACGTTGTAGGCGCGGGAGATGAACTCGCGCTTGGGGCCGCGCACCACGCGGGCGCCCCGCGCGAGCCTGCTGCCGATGGCGACGTCGGAGTGCCCGGACACCAGCGGGGCGATCAGGGCGGGCAGCGCGGCCAGGTCGGTGGACAGGTCCACGTCCGTGTAGGCGACCACGGCGGCCTCGGAGCCCAGCCAGGCGGTCTTGAGCGCGCGGCCCCGGCCCTTCTCCGCCAGCCGAAGCACCCGCACGCCGTCCAGCTCGCGCCCCAGCCGGGCGGCGATCTCGGGGGTGCGGTCGGTGCTGGCGTTGTCGGCGACGGTGATCCGGAACGCGAAGGGCAGGGTCGCGCTGAGGTAGGAGTGCAGCCTGCGCACGCTGGGCTCCAGCGCGGTCTCCTCGTCGTGGACCGGGACCACCACGTCCAGCACCGGGGTGCCGCCGCCGAGGTCCACCGGCTCCGTCGCGTTCGTCGTCATGGCGACAACTCTCGGGCCGCTGCCTGGACGGACCGTGTGCGCCACCTGTGGACCGGCTGTGCGCGCCCGCCCGAGGGGTGTGACGGCGCTCACCCCGCGCCGGGTCCACCTCGAACGCGACGAGCGCCCCGCCTCCCGGTCGTTCCGGGCGGCGGGGCGCTCGTCAGGTGATCTCGGCGGCGGCTAGCGGCGCTCGATGCCGAGCGCGTCACCCAGCGGCTTGACCAGGGTGCTCGCGTAGCTGTCGGTGATGTGGTTGTCCCGGTAGACGACCACGTTCCCCACCACGGCCGGGCACTTGTCGGCGTCGCAGAACCAGTCCGTCAGGTCCACCGCCTTGCCGCCGGGCAGGGTCGCGACGGCCTCG
>NZ_JBQGCX010000625.1:0-2083 GCF_052038725.1 Actinosynnema sp. | reverse complement strand
CACTGCTGGTTCGCGGCCGAGTCGCAGGCGCGCTGCTGGAGCGCGGCGCCCGAGGCGGTGTTGCCGTTGACCGGCTCGACGCACTTGCCGCTGTTGGCGTTGACGAGCGCGCCGGACGGGGACCAGGTGAACTGCTGCCAGCGGTCGGCCGTGCAGCCCCACTGCTGCAGGAGCGCGCCGTCCGCCGTGGACCCGCCGACGACGTCCAGGCACAGGCCGCTCTTGGTCACGGCGAGGGTGTAGGTGCCGCCGGACGCCGGGGTCGCGGCGTCGGCCTCGGGGGCGGTGAGCACCGCCGGGGCGGTCAGCCCGGCGGCCAGGGCCACCGCCGCGAGAACCGCTCTGGGAATGAGCGCCACTTTCTCCTCCTCGTTGAGGATTGGTCTGGCCTGGGAGCGCTCCCGGAATGCGACTGTAGCCACGCGTCCGGGGCTCCGAAAGACAGACATCCGAGGTTTCGAACGCTTCGACGGCATTCGTTCGACGGCCGTTCGGGCACGGAGCGTGCGGATATTCCACATTCCGACGAGGTGAGACGCGATGCGGGACCATCACAGAGCGGTGCGTGACGGCGGATGTCCGGGCAACCGCTTTCCTGCGGCCTCCCCGACCCCGTTCCGACCACTAGCCTGCCCCCCGTGCACCCGGTGACCGAACCACACACGAGCGGGCGGCTGGCGGTCGGCGACGGCCACGAGCTGCACTGGCAGATCCACGGGAACCCGACCGGGAAACCGGTGGTGGTCCTGCACGGCGGTCCGGGCGCGGGCCTGCGCACCAGGGCCACCAGGCTGCTCGACCCGGCGGTGTACCGGGTGGTGCTCTTCGACCAGCGCGGCTGCGGGCGCTCGACGCCGCACGCGGGCGAGCCGGAGGCCGACCTGTCCACCAACACCACGGACCACCTGGTGGCGGACCTGGAACTGCTGCGCGCGTCCCTGGACGTCGAGCGCTGGCTGGTGCTCGGGGCGTCCTGGGGCGCGGTGCTCGGGCTGGTGTACGCGCAGCGCTTCCCGGAGCGGGTGACCGGGCTGGTGCTCGCGGGCGTGGCGACCGGGCGGCGGGTGGAGACGGACCTGCTCACGCGCGGGCTCGGGGAGGTGTTCCCGGAGGCGTGGCGGGAGTTCAGCGACTTCGTCGGCGCGCCCGAGGGCGACCTCTCGGCGGCCTACCTGGAGCGGCTGGTCGACCCGGACCCGCTGGTGCACCTCGCGGCGGCGGACGCCTGGTGCGCGTGGGAGGAGGCGGTGCTGCCGCAGACTCCGGGGTCGCTGGCGGACAAGGTCGGGCGGGACCGGTTGGCGTTCGCGCGGCTGGTGGCGCACTACTGGGCGCACGGGAGCTGGTTGCGGGAGAACGAGGTCCTGGACGGCTGCGACCGGCTGGCCGGGGTGCCGGGGGTGGTGGTGCAGGGCGAGCTGGACCTGATCAACCTGGTGGGGACGCCGTGGCTGCTGGACCGGGCGTGGACGGCGGGCGAGCTGGTGGTGGTGCGGGAGACCGCGCACGGCGGGTCGGCGGCGATGAGCGAGGCGTGGAAGGCCGCGGCGGACAGCTTCCGGTGACGCGGAACCGGCGCCCCCGCTCGCGGGGGGCGCCGGTCCGGTCAGCGGGTCGGGGTCAGCGGCGCAGGGTCAGCACGCCCGGCCGCCACGGCAGGCGGTCGTACGGGCCGGTCGCGCCGGGGTCCTTGCCCTGGTA
The DNA here is from genome assembly GCF_052038725.1 of Actinosynnema sp. NCBI lineage: Bacteria > Bacillati > Actinomycetota > Actinomycetes > Pseudonocardiales > Pseudonocardiaceae > Actinosynnema > Actinosynnema sp. The sequence goes on along the minus strand of NZ_JBQGCX010000625.1, from coordinate 382 downwards.
GAGCAGCTGCAGGTTGCACGGGTCGATGGTCTTGGTCTGGTCGGGGTTCTGGCGCACCAGGTCACCGTGGCTGATGTCGTTGGTCCAGGTGGCCCCGCTGTTCGCCTTGCCCGCGAAGGGGTTGCTCTCGGTCGCGGCCTGCGGGGTCCAGGAGCCGCCGAGGCTGCTGGAGGTGAACGACCGGAAGTAGCGGCCGTTCGCGCCCATCGCCTCCACGATCATGAGGTACTGGTTCTGCCCCTGGACCTTGTACACCTCGACGCCCTCGAAGAGGTTCTCCTTGGTGTCGCTCATGATCTGGGTCCAGGACGAGCCGAAGTTGCCGGGGAAGTTCCCGAGCGGCATGGTGCTCCGGTAGATCTTCCCGTTGTCACCGGCGAAG
>NZ_JBQGCX010000624.1:0-1574 GCF_052038725.1 Actinosynnema sp. | reverse complement strand
CGCAGCGCGGCACCGGGGACAAGACGATGGAGCGCATCGTCGAGCTGTGGGGCCGCACGCTGGACGCGGTGGAGTCGCAGAACCTCTCGCTGATCGACCGCGAGATCGACTGGGCGATCAAGCACCGGCTGCTGGAGCGGTACCAGGCCAAGCACGACATGGACCTGTCGAACCCGCGCATCGCCCAGCTGGACCTGGCCTACCACGACATCCGGCGCGGGCGGGGGGTGTTCGACCTGCTCCAGCGCGAGGGGCAGGTTGAGCGGGTGACCGACGACGGCGAGATCGAGGCCGCGAAGGACACCCCGCCGCAGACCACGCGGGCGAAGCTGCGCGGCGACTTCATCGCGGCGGCGCAGGCGGCCGGGCGGGACTTCACGGTCGACTGGGTGCACCTGAAGCTGAACGACCAGGCGCAGCGGACGGTCCTGTGCAAGGACCCGTTCCGGGCGGTGGACGAGCGGGTGGAGCGGCTGATCGCGTCGCTCTAGGGATTGGGGGCCTGGCTCCGGCCCTGGCCCTGGCCTTGGCCCCGGTCCCGGTCCCGGTTCCCGTCGCGGGCGCGCCGCCGCGACGGGACCGGGTGCGCCGTGGTCTGCTGGGTCCTCGCTGTCGTCGGGACGTCAGGGGGTCGCTGTGAGCGAGACGGTGCGGTTGGCGGTGCGCGCGGGCGTTCCGGTCGAGCGGGTGTGGCGGGCGCTGACCGAGCAGGCCGAGGTGCGGGCGTGGCTGGCCGAGGAGGCCGAGGTCGACCTGCCCACCCGCTTCACGTTCGGGGGACGGCAGTCGCCCGGCGGTGAGCAGCGGGTGCTCGCCGTGGTCGACGGCGCGGCGGGGGACCGGGGGCTCACCCTGGGGTGGGACGTCGGCGGCGAGCAGACCACGGTCGAGTTCCGATTGGTCGCGGAGGGTGGCAGCACGCAGGTGCACCTGGCGCAGAGCCACTTCCCCGGTTGGGAGGCGGCGGTCGCCGAGGAGGGCGTGCTGGCCTGGCTGTACACCTTCTGGGTGCTGGCCCTGTGCGACCTGGTCGACCACGTCGAGGGCCGCGAGGTGGGTCCGAGGCCGGACTTCACGCCGGGCCTGGCCGAGTTCCGCGCCGAGGTGCTGATCCGCGCGCCCCGCCCCGAGGTCGCGGCGTCCCTGGTGGAGCCGGAGCGCTACGAGCGCTGGTTCGGCGCCAAGGTCGACATCGAGCCCTGGCCGGGAGGCCGCTTCGCGATGGGCGGCGCCGATCTGGACCCGTCCCCCGGACAGGTGGCGGCGGACGAGCGCGACCGGATGATGCGCATCGCCTGGGTCCGCTCGACGCACACCTGGGAGCTGTCCGACGCCGAGGAGGGCACCACCCTGGTGGTCACCCAGTCCGGCTTCGACCCGGACCACCCACCGCACGGCGAGTGGTCCGGCTGGCTCGGCGGCCTGGCGGGCCTGCGCCGCTACCACGAACTGCCGAACACCCCACCGATCTGGCTCCCCGGCGACGTGCCCGGCCTCCCGGGGGGAATGCTCACCGACTGACCCGGCGCCGCTCGGCTGGGGCACCGCGCCGCTCGGGGACCCTGGGCGTCCCG
>NZ_JBQGCX010000623.1:0-1659 GCF_052038725.1 Actinosynnema sp. | reverse complement strand
GCCGGGTTGTCGACCGGGGTGTCGAGCTCGGGCGAGTAGTACAGGTACACCCAGCCGTTGTCCTCGAAGTCGGGGTCGATCGCGATGCTCTGCAGCCCCTCCTCGTCGTGGAGGTAGACCGGCAGCTGCGCGGCCGTGGTGGTGAGCCCGTTCTCGGGGTCGTGCAGCCGCACCTCCCCGGCGCGGGTGGTGTGCAGGACCCGGGAGTCCGGGAGCACGGCGAGGTCGATCGGCTCACCGGGCGTGCGGTCGATGGTGACCTTGTCGAAGTAGCTGTCCGGGGGCAGCGGTGCGAGGTCCGCGGGTGCGGCGCTCGCGCTGCCCGTGGCCGCGGCGACGCCGGTGACGGCGAGGCCGAGGGCGGCGATCCCTGCGGTGGTCCCCCGGGCTCGGCGACGAGCCGGGCGGACTGTCGTGGTACGGGACATCGGTGTCCTCTCTGGTGTGCCAGATGCACGCGTCCGGCGGAACCCGGGACAGGGCGTGATGCATGTCACTAGGCTGTCCGGTACGGCGCGCTCTCCTGTCGGGGCGTTCCGCGAGCCCCGTCACAGCCCGCCGCTGCAACGGCGGGACCTGCTGTGACGGGAGCCTCGCGGTGTCTCAGGGCCTCCTCTCGGGCGCTGATGCGGGGTGGGACCGGCCTGTCAGCTGCTGAAGGCCGCGTCGAAGGCGGCGTCGGGTGCGTCCACGGCGAGACGTCGCACGAAGCCGATGGCCTCCTCGGCACCGATCAACCGGTCCATGCCCGCATCCTCCCATTCCACACTGATTGGTCCGGTATACCCGATCTGGTTCAGCATGCGGAAGCAGTCCTCCCAGGGGACGTCGCCGTGGCCGGTCGAGACGAAGTCCCAGCCGCGGCGACCGTCGGCCCAGGCGAGGTGGCTGCCCAGGCGGCCGTTGCGGCCGTTGCCGATGCGCATCCGGGTGTCCTTGCAGTCCACGTGGTAGATGCGGTCGCGGAAGTCGTAGAGGAACGCGACGGGGTCCACCTGCTGCCACACCATGTGGCTGGGGTCCCAGTTGAGCCCGAACGCCTCCCGGTGGCCGATCGCCTCCAGGGTCCGCACGGTCGTCCAGTAGTCGTAGGCGATCTCGCTCGGGTGCACCTCGTGGGCGAAGCGCACGCCGCACTCGTCGAAGACGTCGAGGATGGGGTTCCACCGGTCGGCGAAGTCGGCGTAGCCGGCGTCGATGACGTCCTGGCCGACCGGCGGGAACATCGCGACGTACTTCCAGATCGCGCTGCCGGTGAAGCCGATGACGGTGTCGACGCCGAGCTTGGCCGCCAGGCGGGCGGTGTTCTTCATCTCCTCCGCGGCGCGCTGCCGCACGCCCTCGGCGTCGCCGTCGCCCCAGACCCGCTCCCCCACGATCGCCTGGTGGCGGTGGTCGATCGGGTCGTCGCAGACGGCCTGGCCCTTGAGGTGGTTGGAGATCGCGAAGACCTGGAGGTTGTACTTCTCCAGCAGGTCGAGCTTGGCCTGGACGTAGGCGTCGTCCTCCGCCGCCTGCCAGGGGTCGAGGTGGTCGCCCCAGCACGCGAGCTCGAGCCCGTCGTAGCCCCAGCCGGCGGCCAGGCGGGCGACCTCCTCCAGGGGCAGGTCGGCCCACTGCCCGGTGAACAGGGTGATAGGTCGTGGCATTCGGGTTCTC
>NZ_JBQGCX010000622.1:0-4275 GCF_052038725.1 Actinosynnema sp. | reverse complement strand
TGAAGAGCCACAAGCACGCCTCGCCGGCGGGGCAGACCTCCAAAAAAGAGGGGACAGGGCTCTGCTGGCCGGTGACCGTTGGTCCTGTGGTCCCGTTTACCCCTGCGGTGGTCCGGGTCCCTCTTTCCCGTGTGGCCTCCTTTCAGGCAAGCACGCTCGTCAAGACGCCGTTTGACACCCCGGTCTGCCGCAGAGTGCGGCGGCATCTTGACGAGCGTGCTCGGGCTTCGCCAGGCCAAACGGGAAAGAGGGACGCGGGTGGCTCTGCTGCGGGCTCGCTGCGCTCGCCCCGCAGCCCGCGACGCGGTTGGGGAGCTGTCCGCGGTGCGGTTGGTGCGGGCTGGGGGCGGGCGGCTTGGGCTGCTGGTTAGAGGGCGATGCCGGTCAGGACTACGGTGCGCTCCTCGGTGAAGTCCTCCATCGCCGAGCGGACGCCCTCGCGGCCGGTGCCTGAGCCCTTCACGCCGCCGTACGGCATCTGGTCCGCGCGGTACGACGGGACGTCGCCGACGATCAGGCCGCCTACCTCCAGTTCTGCCGCCGCCTCGAAGGCCACAGTCACGTCGCGGGTGAAGATGCCCGCCTGGAGGCCGTAGTCGGTGTCGTTGACCTGGGTGAAGGCGTCTTCCACGCTGTCCGCCACGGAGACCGCCAGGACTGGGCCGAAGGCCTCCTCGCGCCACAGCTTGGCGTCGCGCGGGGCGTTCAGGACCACGGTCGGCTCCAGGGACGAGCCGATGCGCTCGCCGCCGGTGAGCAGTTCGGCGCCCGCGTCCACGGCCTCCCGGACCCAGGACTCGACGCGCTTCGCGTTGTCCTCGTCCACCAGGGGGCCCACCTCGACCGCGGGGTCGTGCGGGTCGCCGGTGATCAGGTCGCGGACGGCCTCCACGAGCAGGGGGACGAACTCGTCGGCGGCGTCGCGGTGCACGATCACGCGCTGGACCGCGATGCAGGACTGGCCTGCCTGGTAGTTGCCGAACGTGGCGATCCGCTGGGCGGCGCCTGCCAGGTCCGGCCAGTCCGGCAGGATCACGGCCGCGCTGTTGCTGCCCAGCTCCATCACCACGTGCTTGCGCGGCGCGGCCTCGGTGATGTCCCAGCCGACGCCGGTGGAGCCGGTGAACGAGATCACGGGCAGGCGCTCGTCGGTGATCAGGGTCTTCATGTCGCGGCCCCGGACGGGGAGCACGGAGAACGCGCCCTCGGGGAAGCCCGCGTCGGCCAGGACCTCGCCGAGCAGCAGGGCGGACATGGGGGTGGCCGAGGCGGGCTTGACCACCACGGGGGCGCCGACCGCCAGGGCGGGGGCGACCTTGTGGGCGACCAGGTTCAGCGGGAAGTTGAACGGGGACACCGCCAGCACCGGGCCGCGCGGGGCCCTGCGGACCAGCGCCATGCGGCCCTCGCCGCCCGCGTCGGTGTCCAGGCGCTGCAAGGCGCCGGAGAAGCGGCGGGCCTCCTCGGCGGCGAACCGGAAGACGTTGACCGCGCGGGTCACCTCGACCTCGGCCCACTTGAGCGGCTTGCCGTTCTCGGCGGTGATGGTCTCGGAGATCTCCTCCGCGCGCTCGGCCAGGCCGCGCGAGACCCGCAGCAGCGCCTCGGCCCGCACGTGTGCGGGGGTGCGGCGGAACTCCTTGGCGACGGAGGCGGCTGCGGCGACGGCGCGCTCGACCTGCTCCGGGCCGGGCACGGCGACCGTGGCCACCTCGGTGCCGTCGAAGGGGTGGAGGACCGCCAGCGTCTCTGCGCCCTGCTCTGGGCGGCCTGCGATCCAGCAGGGGCGCGGCTCCGGGGTGAACGCTTCCATGGCACCACCGTAGGCCCGCGCGGGCCCCCGAGCGCTAACGATCTTGAAAGTGCCGCCGCACGTAGCCCGAGTGGCCCAGGTAGAGGTGGTCGTGGCCCTCGGCGCGCTGCTTCCCGAACTCGGGCAGTTCGCGGATCATCCGGACCATGTCGGACAGGCGCTCCAGCACCAGGTCGGCCAGGCCCGTGGCGGGAATCCCGTACGACTCGAACAGCAGCAGGGCGCGTCGCCACTGCTCGTCCGGCTCGCCCCACTCGGGTGACAGCGGGGCCAGGGTGTAGGCGGTGTAGGCGAGGTCCCAGGCGCGCGGGCCCGGCCTGGCCCAGTCGAAGTCGATCACCCCGACCGGGGCGCCGTCCCGGAACACCACGTTGTACGGCGCGAGGTCGCCGTGGCACACCACCTCGGCCGGTTCCAGCGCGGGGCGTCGCCAGCCGGTCTCGGCGACCAGGCCGGTCGACGCGTCGTGCAGCCGCCGCACCAGGCGCGCCACCGCGACCAGCACGTCGTCCCCGCGCAGGTGCTCGGGGACCGGCGGGTGCGCGACCTCGCCCTCCAGGTACGACAGCACCTCGCGACCGCGCTCGTCGAACCCCAGGGGCGCGGGCGAGATGCCTTGCGGCGCGAGGCGTTCCAGCAGGCGGTGCACGGTCGGCGTCCACGGCCCCGCGGTCCGGCGCACGGTCGCCCCGACCCGCGACACGGCCGTCATCCCGCCTCCGGTGAGCGGCTCCTCCTCCACGTCTGACATCCTTCACCTGCGCGAACCCGAGGGCGAAGCGGTTTTCCCCGGTGGGTTCCCCATCCCGAAGCAGACCGAGCCCGACCAGTCGCAGGAGGTCTTGGCCCAGTGGCCGACAGCAGCAACCGCCCCGTCCTGGTGGTGGACTTCGGCGCGCAGTACGCGCAGTTGATCGCACGCCGGGTCCGCGAGGCCCAGGTGTACTCGGAGGTCGTCCCGCACACCACCCCGGTGGCCGAGCTGCTGGCGAAGGACCCCGCGGCCATCGTGCTGTCCGGCGGCCCGTCCAGCGTGTACGAGCCCGGCGCGCCCCAGGTGGACCCCGCCCTGTTCGACGCGGGCGTCCCGGTGTTCGGCATCTGCTACGGCTTCCAGGCGATGGCGGGGGCCCTCGGCGGCACCGTCGAGCACACCGGGACCCGCGAGTACGGCCGCACCGAGCTGGTCCTGCCCCCGACGAGCGGCGTCCTGCACGACGACCTGCCCGGCGCCCACCCGGTGTGGATGAGCCACGGCGACTGCGTCACCGGCGCCCCCGAGGGCTTCACGGTGACCGCGTCCAGCGACGGTGCCCCCGTGGCGGCCTTCGAGGACCGCGAGCGGCGCTTCGCGGGCGTCCAGTACCACCCGGAGGTCGGGCACTCCCCGCACGGCCAGGAGGTGCTGCGCCGGTTCCTGCACGAGATCGCGGGCATCCGGCCGCAGTGGACCACCGCGTCCATCGTGGAGGAGCAGGTCGAGCGCATCCGCGCCCAGGTCGGCGAGGGCCGCGCGATCTGCGGCCTGTCCGGCGGCGTGGACTCGGCGGTGGCCGCGGCGCTCGTGCAGCGCGCCATCGGCGACCGGCTGACCTGCGTGTTCGTCGACCACGGCCTGCTGCGCGCCGGCGAGCGCACCCAGGTGGAGCGCGACTTCGTGGCCTCCACCGGGGTCAACCTGGTCACCGTCGACGCGCGGCAGCGGTTCCTCGACGCGCTCGCGGGCGTGACCGACCCCGAGGAGAAGCGCAAGATCATCGGCCGGGAGTTCATCCGGGTCTTCGAGCAGGCCGAGCGCGACCTCAAGGCCGAGGGCGACACCGGCGTCCACGTCCAGGGCACGCTCTACCCGGACGTGGTCGAGTCCGGCGGCGGCGCGGGCGCGGCGAACATCAAGAGCCACCACAACGTCGGCGGCCTCCCGGACGACCTGCAGTTCGAGCTGGTCGAGCCGCTGCGGGCGCTGTTCAAGGACGAGGTGCGCAAGGTCGGGACCGAGCTGGGCCTGCCGGAGACGATCGTGCAGCGCCAGCCGTTCCCCGGCCCCGGCCTGGGCATCCGCATCATCGGCGAGGTCACCGCAGAGCGGCTCGACATCCTGCGCAAGGCCGACGCCATCGCCCGCGAGGAGCTGACGGCGGCCGGTCTGGACCGGACGATCTGGCAGTGCCCGGTCGTGCTGCTGGCCGACGTGCGCAGCGTCGGCGTCCAGGGCGACGGCCGCACCTACGGTCACCCGATCGTGCTGCGGCCGGTGTCCAGCGAGGACGCCATGACCGCCGACTGGACCCGCCTGCCCTACGAGGTGCTGGAGCGGGTGTCCACCCGCATCACCAACGAGGTGGCCGAGGTCAACCGGGTCGTGCTCGACGTGACGAGCAAGCCACCGGGCACCATCGAGTGGGAGTGAGGCGACCCCGCTGACCGCGTGGGCGGACAGCGAGGAGGGGCCCTGCGGTTCG
>NZ_JBQGCX010000621.1:0-15435 GCF_052038725.1 Actinosynnema sp. | reverse complement strand
GCCGGGGTCGAGCAGTGGCTGCTGGTGCTGACCTGACGGGGCGGCGGCGGGGACGGGGAGCCGCCCCCCCGGCGAGGCGGAGCGCTCAGGGGGTCAGGGCCGCGGTGATGATCCGCTCGGCCGTCGGCGGCAGCTCGCCCGCCTCCATGTCCAGGGTGTTCACCGAGTAGACGATCGTGCGCGAGCCGTCCTCGGTCACCGCGACGCCCGTGTTGTAGCCGGGCCGGTCGCCGGTCTTGCCCCACAGCACCACGCCGCCCAGCTCGATCCGGTTCACGCCGAGCCCGTGCGCCGCGCCGGGGAGCGGCAGCGTCAGCATCTCCGCCCGCGAGCGCTCGCCGATCAGGTCGCCGAACACCAGCGCGTTGATCAACCGGTCCAGGTCGCGCGCGCTGGAGACCGCCTCCGCCGCCGCCCACTGGAACGTCGGGTTCGCCCCCGTCACGTCCCAGTGGGAGCCGTCCTCCCGCAGCTGGTACCCGTGCGAGTGCTCGCCCCTGATCCCGGTCTCGGCGCCGGGCAGGTAGGTGTCGCGCAGCCCCAGCGGGCGGATCACCAGCTCCCGCACCGAGTCCGCGTACGGCCTGCCGGTCGCCGCCTCGATCACCAGGCCCGCCACCAGGTACCCCTGGTTGCCGTAGCGCTGCTCGGCGCCGGGGCGGTGCAGCGGGCCCTTCGCCACGCCCAGCCCCACCACCTCGCGCGGGTCCCAGGTGCGGTAGCGGTTCTCGGCGAACCAGCCGGTGCTCTTGTGCGGCAGGCCGTTGCCCGCGATGCCGTGGGTGTGGTTCAGCAGCTGCCGCACGGTGATCGGCTCGAACGCGGCGGGCAGCAGGTCGGGCAGGTGCTGCTGCACGGTGTCGTCCAGGTCGAGCACGCCGCGCTCGTCGAGGCGGAGCACCGCGGCGGCGGTCAGGAGCTTCGTGGCGCTGCCGATGCGGAACCGGCCCTCCGGGGACACCGGGCGGGTCGTGCCGAGCCGGGAGACGCCGCCGGAGCCCGTCCAGGAGCCCGCGCGGCCGGAGACGCGGACCAGCGCCCCGGACGCCTCCCCGTCCGGCAGGCCCGCCACGGCGGCGGCCAGCGCGGCGCGGTCGAGCGGGGGGACGGCGGGCGCCGCCTGGGCCGGGACCGCCGCCGCCAGGAGGAGCCCTGCGGCGGCCAGAGCGGTGATCGTTGTGCGCATGGGGAGAAGCTGCCCGGTCCGGGGCCTCCCCGGCATCGGGGAGGTCCCGGAGTCCGGCTCAGGGGCTCACAGGCGGTAGGCGAGGGTCGCGGTGGTCGAGAACAGGGCGGTGCGCTCGGCCCCGGACAGGTCGGCGGTCAGCTCGCGGGCCGCCGCCAGGACCTCCGCGTGGCTCGCGGCCAGCAGGCAGACCGGCCAGTCCGAGCCGAACATCAGGCGGCGCGGCCCGAACGCCTCCAGGACGGTCTCGCAGACCGGCCTCAGGTCCGCCACCGACCAGTTCGCCCAGTCGGCCTCGGTGACGAGCCCGGACAGCTTGCACAGCACGTTCGGGCGGGCCGCCAGCGCGCGCACCTCCGCCGCCCACTCGCGCAGGTCGCCGCCCACCGGGGGCTTGGAGCAGTGGTCGAGCACGAAGGTCAGCTGCGGCAGGGCAGCCGCCGCCCTGCGGGCCGCCGGGAGCTGGTGCGGCAGGGTCAGCAGCTCGTACACCAGCCCGCCCGCCGCGACCGCCGCCAGCCCGCGCAGGACGTCGGGCCGGATCAGCCAGTCCGGGTCGTGCTCGGCCTGCACCTGGTGCCGGACGCCGCGCAGCCAGCGCGCGCCGGGCAGCGCCCGCAGGGCCGCGAGCTGGGCGGGGACGTCGCCGGTCAGGTCCAGCCAGCCGACCACCGCCCCCACCAGCGGCTCGCGGTCGGCGAGCGCGAGCAGCTCCGGGGTCTCGGCGGGCCCGGCCGCGGTCTGGACCAGGACGGTCGTGGTCACCTCGGGGGCGGCCCTGGCGAGGTCGTGGACGGTGAAGTCCCGGCGGATCGCGGACATCCGCCCGGTGATCCACGGCTGGTCGCGGACCGCCAGGTCCCACACGTGGTGGTGCGCGTCGACGATCACGCCAGCTCCTCCCACAGCGCGCCGGGCACGGTCGCGGCGAGCGCGGCGGCGTTCGCGCGGACCTGCGCGGCCGAGCGCATCCCCACCAGCACCGAGCGGACCGCCGGGTGCCGCAGGGGGAACTGGAGCGCCGCGGCGGGCAGGGCGACGCCGTGCGCGGCGCACGTCCACGCCAGCGCCCTGGCGCGCGCCAGCAGCTCGGGCGGCGCGGGGGCGTAGTCGTGGGTCGCCCCGTCCGGGACGACGCGCTCGGCCAGGAGGCCGGAGTTGAAGGGAGCCGCGGCGACCACCTCGACGCCGCGCTCCGCGCACAGGTCGAGCAGACCCGTCGCGCCGCGTTCGAGAAGGGTGTGCCGCCCGGCTAGCAGGACCACGTCCACGTCGGTCTCGCGGACGAACCGCTCGGGAACCCGCCACTGGTTCATGCCGACTCCAACGGCGCGGACCACCCCTTGGTCACGCAGGTCCGCGAGCGCCGGGTAGGCCTCGTCGATCGCCTGCCGCCAGTGGTGGTCCGGGTCGTGCAGGTACACCACGTCCACCCGGTCCACGCCCAGCCTGTCCGCGGAGGACTCCAGGGAGCGGCGGACGCCGTCCGCGCTGAAGTCCCACACCCGCCGGGAGTGGGCGGGCACCGCGAAGCCGTTCGCCAGGTCGTCGCCGACCGGGTCGACGGGCTCCAGGAGCCTGCCGACCTTGGTGGACAGCACGAAGTCCGCCCTGGGGACGCCCGCCAGCGCCGCGCCCAGCCGCCGCTCGGACAGGCCGAGGCCGTAGTGCGGGGCGGTGTCGTAGTAGCGGATGCCCGCCTCCCAGGCGGCGCGCACGGCGGCCTCCGCGTCCGCGTCGGCCACCGGCTCGTACAGGTTGCCCAGCGGCGCGGCGCCGAAGCCGAGGCGGGACAGCCCGGTCACGGCTCCGGCCGCAGCCGCAGGCCGTGCATCCCGCCGTCGACGGCCAGCACGGTCCCGGTGGTGGAGCCGGACAGCGGGCTGGCCAGGTGGGCGATCGCGGCGGCCACCTCCTCGGCCGCCACCAGCCTGCCGTGCGGCTGCCTGGCCTCCAGCGCGGCCCGCTCGGCGACCGGGTCGGGGGCCGACGCCAGGAGCCTGCCCACCCACGGGGTGTCGGCGGTGCCGGGGGCGACCGCGTTGAACCGGACGCCCTCGCGGAGGTGGTCGGCGGCCATCGCCAGGGTCAGCGCGTGCACCGCGCCCTTGCTGGCCGAGTACACCGCGCGCTGCGGCAGGCCGGCGTGCGCGGCGATCGAGCCGGTGGTGACGACGGCTGCGGACGGCGAGCGGCGCAGGTGCGGAAGGGCCGCGCGGACCACCCTGGCGACGCCGACGACGTTGACGTCCAGCACCCGCAGCCACTCGGCGTCGTCGGCCGCCGCCACGTCGCCCTGCGCGCCGATCCCCGCGTTGGCCACCAGCACGTCCAGCCGCCCGGTCTCGGCGGTCAGCTCGGCGAGCGCCGCGCGCACCGAGGCGTCGTCGGCCACGTCGGTGCGCAGCCCGCGCAGCGGCTCGGGCGCCTCGGGGTCCAGGTCGAGCGCGTAGACCACCGCGCCGCGCTCGGCGAGCAGCCGCGCGGTGGCCAGTCCGATGCCGGACGCCCCGCCGGTGACCGCGGCCACCAGCCCGTCGAAGTCGTTCACCGCTCCCCCGTCCCCGCCCACACCGGACCGTCCGGGTAGCGGTGGTCGCGCACCGACGATTCCTTGAGCTGGGCCGAGAAACCCGGCGCGGTGGGCGCGAGGTAGCGGCCGTCGCGGACCACCGCCGGGTCGGTGAAGTGCTCGTGCAGGTGGTCGACCCACTCCAGCACGCGGCCGTCCAGCGAGCCGGAGACCGCGACGTAGTCGACCATCGCCAGGTGCCGCACCAGCTCGCACAGGCCGACGCCGCCCGCGTGCGGGCACACCGGGACGCCGAACTTGCGGGCCAGCAGCAGGATCGCGAGCAGCTCGCCGACCCCGCCGACCCGGCAGGCGTCCAGCTGCACCACGTCCACCGCCCCGGCCTGGAGCAGCTGCTTGAACACCACCCGGTTGGCCGCGTGCTCGCCGGTGGCGACCCGGACCGGGGCGACCGCCTCGGCGATGGCGCGGTGGCCGAGCACGTCGTCGGGCGAGGTGGGCTCCTCCACCCAGTACGGGTCGAACGGGGCCAGCTCGCGCACCCAGCCGATCGCGGCGCCCACGTCCCAGCGCTGGTTGGCGTCGACGGCGATCCGCACGGACGGGCCGACGACGGAGCGGGCCAGGCCCATCCGGCGGATGTCGTCGGACAGGTCGGCGCCGACCTTGAGCTTGATCATGTCGAAGCCGTCGGCGACCGCGCGGGCGGCGAGGTCAGCGAGCTTGTCGTCGGGGTGGCCGAGCCAGCCGGGCGAGGTGGTGTAGGCGGGGTAGCCGCAGCGCTGGAGCTCCTCGGCGCGGGTGGAGCGGCCGGGCTGGGCGTCGCGCAGGATGGTGAGCGCCTCGTCGGGGGTGAGGGCGTCGGTGAGGTAGCGGAAGTCGACCAGGCCGACCAGCTCCTCGGGGGACATGTCCGACAGGAACCGCCACAGCGGCAGGCCCGCGCGGCGGGAGGCGAGGTCCCAGGCGGCGTTCACGACCGCGCCCACGGCCATGTGCGCGACGCCCTTCTCCGGGCCCAGCCAGCGGATCTGCGAGTCGCCGACCAGGTCGGCGGACAGGGCGGCGAGCGCGGCGGCGTCCTCGGGGACGGGCCTGCCGACGACGTGCGGGGCGAGCGCGCGGATCGCGGCGGCCTGCACGTCGTTGCCCCGGCCGATGGTGAAGACGAGGCCGTGGCCCTCGGGGCCGGAGTCGGTGCGCAGGACGGCGTAGGCGGCGGAGTAGTCGGGGTCGGGGTTCATCGCGTCGGAGCCGTCGAGCTCGCGCGAGGTGGGGAAACGGACGTCGACCACGTCCACGGCGGTGATCGTCGCGGGGGCGGTGGGGGCGGGGGCGGTGGGGGCGGGCGGGTCCGGGCGCGGCGCGGCGCCACCCGGAGAGGTGGTCTTCCGGGTGCCGGTCGGCGCGGCGCCGGTCGGCGCGGCGGTGGGCACGCGGGCGGCGGCGGGCGCGCCCGGTTCCGGCGTGGGCATCACGCCTGCCCGATGCGCTGCCGCTGCGCGCCGAGGCCGTCGATCTCCAGCTCGACCACGTCGCCCTCGCGCAGGTACGGCTTCGGCTCGGGCTGGCCGAGCGCGACGCCCGCGGGCGTGCCGGTGTTGATCAGGTCACCCGGTCGGAGGACGACGAACCAGCTCAGGTAGCGGACCAGCTCGGCCACCGGGAAGATCATGCGCCGCGTGGAGGAGTCCTGGCGGAGCCGACCGTTGACCCGCAGCCGCATCCCGAGGTCCTGCGGGTCGGGCACCTCGTCGGCGGGCCCCAGGAAGGGGCCGAGGGGGTTGAACGTCTCGCAGTTCTTGCCCTTGTCCCACTGCCCGCCGCGCTCCAGCTGGAACTCGCGCTCGGACACGTCGTGCGAGAGCGCGTACCCGGCGACGTGGTCCAGCGCCTCCTCGGCGCTGTCCAGGTACCGGGCGGTGCGGCCGATCACGACGCCCAGCTCGACCTCCCAGTCGGTCTTGACCGACCGGCGCGGCAGGAGCACCTCGTCGTCCGGGCCGACGACGGTGTCCGCGGCCTTCAGGAACACCACCGGTTCGGCGGGCGGCACCTGGCCGGTCTCGTCGGCGTGGTCGCGGTAGTTGAGGCCGATGCAGACGACCTTGCCGATGCCCGCGACCGGCGGGCCGACCCGGACGCCCTCGACCGCCAGGCGCGGCAGCAGGCCCCGGTCGAGCGCGGCCCTGGCCCTGGCGATGCCGCCGGACGCCAGGAAGGCGCCGTCCACGTCGGCGGTGAGCCCGCTCAGGTCGTGCACGGTCCCGTCGTCCGCGCGGACGGCGGGGCGTTCGGAACCCGGCTCCCCCAGGCGCATCAGCTGCACGGAAGCCCCTCCTCGATGAGCGACGACACATCGGGTGTCTACCCGCCTCGCAGGCCGGGCGTCCAGTGCGCGCGCGTCGATTGGTCCGATGACTGTCCGCTTTCCCGAAGGGTCCGCACGATGAGACTGCACCGCCGGGTCGTGACGGCGGCGGCGCTGGCCGCCGCGCTCGCCGCGCCGCTCGCCCCGCTCGGGCACGCCGCGCCCGACCGCCCCCGGCCGCACCGGGTCACCGCGTTCGTCGAGCTGGTCGGGGTGCCCGCCGTGGACGCCGCCGCGACCGCGCGCAGCGACCCGCGCGGGGCGGCGCGGGCGGCTCGGGCGCGCACCGGGAACAACGCCGACGCCGTGCTGGACGCGGTGCGCTCGGTCGACCGGGGCGCCGCGCGGGTCGGGGTGACGGTGAACGCGGTGCCGGGGGTGGTGCTCACCGCCGAACCGGCCGTGCTGCGCTGGGTGGCGGGGATGCCGCAGGTCCGGTCGGTGCGGCAGGCGGTGCCCAAGCGGGTGGACAACGCGGGCGCGGTGCGGCTGACCGGCGCGGCGGCGGTCTGGCGGGCGGTGGGGCCGACCGCGCCGGGCCACGGCGGCGCGGCGGCCGGGGACGGCCTGCGCGAGGGCCTGCGCGGCGAGGGGCTGCGGATCGGGGTGGTCGACACCGGCGTCGACTACACGCACGCCGACTTCGGCGGCTCGGGCGGGTACGAGGAGGTGGACCGGACCGGGCCGTGGGAGCCGAACGCGAAGGTCGTCGGCGGGTACGACTTCGCGGGCGACGACTACGACGCCAACGACCCCGAGCGCGGGACGCCCTCCCCCGACCCGAACCCCGTCGACTGCCAGGGCCACGGCACGCACGTCGCGGGCACGGCCGCCGGGTACGGGGTGAACGCGGACGGGTCCACCTTCGCGGGCGCGCACTCCGGGCTGTCCGACGACGACCTCGCGGCCATGCGGATCGGCCCCGGCACCGCGCCCGCCGCGCGGGTGTACGCGCTGAAGGTGTTCGGCTGCGCGGGGTCGACGAACGTGGTGTCGCAGGCGCTGGACTGGGCGCTCGACCCGGACGGCGACGGCGACCCCTCCGACCACCTGGACGTGGTGAACCTGTCGCTGGGCAGCGACTTCGGCGCGGTGGACGACCCGGACTCGGCGTTCGTGCGCAAGCTCGTGCGGCACGGGGTGGTCGTGGTGGCGTCGGCGGGCAACGCGGGCGACCTGTACGACGCGGGCGGGTCGCCGGGGAGCACGCCGGAGGCGGTGACCGTGGCGAACACGCGGGACGCGTCGGTGCTGCTGGACGGGGTCGGGCTGCCGGGTGGGTCGGGCGAGGCGGGCGGGTCGGGCGGTGAGGAGGTGCTGCCCGGCCAGTACGGCAAGGAGTTCACCGGGTACGCCGACCTCGACGTCGAGCTGCCCGTCGTGCCGGTCGCGGACGCGGGCAACGCCGACGGCTGCGCCCCGATCGACCAGGACCTGTCCGGGCGGCTGGTGTGGCTGGAGTGGGACGACGCGGACTCCACCCGCGAGTGCGGGTCGGCGGTGCGGGCGGACCACGCGCGGGACGCCGGGGCGGCGGGCGCGGTGCTCACCTCGGGGCGCGCCGTGTTCGGCGCGGGGATCGCGGGCAACGCGGACGTCCCGGTGTTCCAGCTCACCGGACCGGCCACCGACCGGGTGCGCCCGCTGCTCGCGGACGGCTCGCTGCGGCTGCGCCTGGCCGGGTCGCTGCGCGACGCCGCGCCGACCGTGATCGAGACCCTGGCCGACACCGTCACGCCGTCGTCGGCGCGCGGGTCGCGGCTGGCGGGCGGGGCGAAGCCGGACCTGGCCGCCCCCGGCGACACGATCGTGTCCGCGCTGGTGGGCAGCGGGAGCGGCGGGGTCAGCAAGGGCGGGACGTCGATGGCCGCGCCGCACGTCGCCGGGCTGGCCGCGCTGGTGCGGCAGGCGCACCCGGACTGGACCGCGGAGGAGGTCAAGGCGGCGCTGGTGAACACCGCGTCCGCGCGGGTGGTGTCCGGGGACGACCGGACGACCGGGCTGACCGAGGCGACCAGTCGGGTGGGCGCGGGCCGGGTGGACGCGCGGGCGGCGGTGCGCACCGGACTGCTCGCGGTCGTGCCGGAGGCCCCCGGTGCGGTCGGGGTGTCGTTCGGGACCGTGGAGGCGGGCGCCCCGGTGGAGCTGACCCGGACCGTGGAGCTGGTCAACAAGACCGGGGAGGACCTGGCGGCGGTGGCCGCCTACCGGCCCGCCACCGAGGTGCCCGGCGCGGAGGTCGAGGTGCTGCCCAGGACCGCGCGGGTGCCCGCCGGGGGCGCGGCGCGGGTGTCGGTGCGGCTGCGGGTCGACCCGGCCGCGCTGCGCAAGGTCGGCGACCCGACGCTGGAGGTGGAGCAGCGGGGGCACGCGCGGCAGTTCCTGGCCGAGGTGTCCGGGCGGGTGGTGTTCCGGGCGGGCGCGCAGGACGCGGTGCTGCCGGTGTACGCCGCGCCCCGGCCGGTGTCGGCGCTGGCCGCGCGCCCGGCGCCCGGCGGGGTGGAGCTGGTCGGGCGCGGGCTGGACCAGGGCGAGGGGGCCGGGGCCTACCGGTCGCTGGTGAGCGCGTTCGAGCTGCACGGGCGCAGCCCGGAGCTGCCGCCGTGCGGGTCGGAGCTGCTGACCGGGTGCCTGGCGGCGGGGTCGGCGCGGGGCGGCGACCTGCGGTACGCGGGCGCGTCGGCGGCGGACGGGGTGCTGTCGTTCGGGATCGCGACGTGGGGGACGTGGACCGGGCTGGGCGCGGGCGGGACGACGCCGGTGGTGGGCGTGGACGTGGACCGGGACGGGGCGGAGGACTACCGGGTGCAGGTGGCGCGGCCGTCCGACGGGAGCGGGAAGGTCGTCGCGGACCTGTGGCTGGCGCGCACCACGCGGGTGTCCGACGACGAGGTGGTGGACGAGCGGCCGGTCAACGGGTGGCACGGGGAGGTGGACAGCGCGGTGATGGACAACGACGTGCTGGCGCTGCCGGTGTCCCTGGGGGCGATCGGGGTCGCGCTCGGGGACGGGCCGGTGCGGTACCGGGTGCGCACGCGCGGGTGGGCGCTGCCCGCCGGGACCGAGGACGGGGTGGTGGACCGCTTCGACGGCTGGTTCGACGTCGACCCGGCCGGGTCGCGGGTGGCGCTGCCGGTCGGGTCGCCCGCGCGGGACGGGCTGCTCGTGCCGGTGCGCGGGGCGGGCGAGGTCCTGGTGCTGCACCACCACAACGGCGGCGGTTCCCGCGCGGAAGTGGTGGTTTACTCCGGGGAATGAGCTTCGTGGTCGGCGTTGACGGGGGCGGCACGTCCACCAGGGCGCTGGTCTTCGGCGCCGACGGGACCCGGCTGGGGGCCGGGGTCGCGGGCGGGTCGAACCCGAACTCGGTGGGGGCCGGGACGGCCGCCGCGAACCTGCGGCTGGCGCTGGAGGGCGCGCTGTCCGGGGTGGACGCGGGCGCGGTCGCGGCCGGGGTGCTCGGGATGGCCGGGTCCAGCAGGCTGACCGACCCCGAGGTGGACGCGCTGTTCCGGGCGGCCTGGGCGGGCGCGGGGCTGCGCTGCCCGATGCGGGTGGTGACCGACTGCGAGGCCGCGTTCGCCGCGGGGACGCCCGCGCCGGACGGCACGGTCCTGGTCGCGGGCACCGGGTCGATCGCGGCGCGGGTGCGCGGGCGGCGGGTGGTCGGCACGGTCGGCGGGCACGGGTGGCTGCTCGGGGACGAGGGGTCGGCGTTCTGGCTGGGCCGGGAGGCGGTGCGGGCGGCGCTGCGGGCGCTGGAGGCGGGCGAGCTGGACGGGCTGGCGCGCGCGGTGCTGGAGCGGGCCGGGGTCGGGGAGGGGCCGGGCGCGTGGGCGCGGCTGATCACGGCGGCGAACGCGGGGCCGCCGGTGGCGCTGGCCGGGTACGCGCCGCTGGTGACGGCGGCGGCCGGGGCTCCCGGCGAGGTCGTGGCGGCGCGGATCGTGGACGGGTGCGCTCGGGTGCTGGCCGACCTGGCGGTGGCGGCGCGCACGGCGGTGGAGGTGGCGGCGGTGGTGCTGGTGGGCAGCCTGGTGGGCGCGCCGGTGCTCGGGGAGCGGCTGCGGGCGGAGCTGGCGGCGCGGGTGGACGGCGAGGTCGTGGTGGTGCGGGAGGCCGCCGCGGGCGCGGCGTGGCTGGCCGCGCTGGAGAGCGGGGCCGAGGACGGGTGGCGGGAGCGGGCGCTGGGGTGAGCGCGGCGGGCCCCGTCCCGCCCTGGTCAGGTTGAACACCATCGGTTCATCGCACTTCAGCTCCAGCAGCACGCTTCACAACCTCTTTCTCTAGCCCCCCTTTAGGTTGATAATCAAGGGGGGCTAGAGTCATACTGTGACCAAGCCGATGAAGCGGCGCGTGGTGGAAGCGGCGCTGGCAAGAGAGGGGTGCTACGTGGTGAGCGACAACGGCAGGCACACCAAGTACGGCTGCGCCTGTGGTAAGCACACCACAGCGCTCCCCCGCCACAAAGAGATCTCGGCTGGCGTCGTGGACAGCGTCGGCAAGCAGATGGGATGTCTTCCAAAGGGGTGGTTGCAGTGAAGTCGTACAGCGCTACCGCGACTCGTGAAGGCCGTTGGTGGGTGGTCGAGGTCGCCGGCGTCGGCGTGACGCAGGGCCGCACGACCCGGGAAGCCGAGCGCATGGCCGCGGATCTGGTCGCGATCACGCTGGACGTTTCCGCTGAAGAGGTCTCCGTCGACATCACGTTCCAACTCGGGGGTGACCTGGCTGCCGAGGTGGAGCACGTGAAGCAGGCGCAGCGAGAAGCGGAAAGGGCGCAGGAGCAGGCCGCTGACAAGTCTCGTGCGGTGGTTCGGCGCGTGCTCGCCGCAGGCTTGTCCAAACAGGACGCCGCACGGATCCTGGGCGTCTCCGCCCAGCGGATCAGCCAACTCGCGCCCGGCACGGTGTAGCGGGCGCGAGACGCCCTGCTCGACCGCCGCGGGACAGGCCCCGGTCCCGCTCGCGCCCCGGCCCTACCCGGCCGCCACGTGCGCCGCGAACGCCGCCGCCGCCGGTGACGTCGCCGGGTCCCTCGGCAGCACCAGGTCCACGGTGTGCACCAGCCCCTCCTCGCGCAGCGGCACCGCCACGACGCCCTCGGCGGGCAGGTCGGTCCGCTCGGGCACCAGCGCCACGCCCAGCCCCGCCCTGGTCAGGTTGAACACCATCGGCAGGTCGACCACCTCGCAGCTGATCCGCCGGGTCAGCCCGCGCTCGGCGAACGCCAGGTCCACCAGGTCCCGGCTCTCGTGGCCGGGGTAGGTGTCCACGAACCGCTCCCCCGCCAGGTCCGCCAGCGCCAGCCCGTCCCGGCCCGCCAGCGGGTGGCCCGACGCGAGCAGCGCGACCACCGGCTGGGTGGACAGGCGGGTGGCGCGCAGGCCGGGCAGGCGGGCGGGCGCGCCGGTGACGACCGCGCAGTCCAGGCCGCCCTCGGCGACCAGCGCCAGCGCGCGGTCGCGGCCCGGCTGCCGCACCGAGATGTCCAGGCCGGGGTGGGCGGTCGCGAACGACGCCAGCCAGTTCACGAAGCGGCACGACACGTCCCGGTTGTGCAGCGGGAGCGCGCCGATGGTGAACGGGCCCGCGACCAGGCCCCGCACGTCCCGGACGAGCTGCTTGGCCCGCTCGGACTCCTGCAGGGTGCGCCGCGCGCCGGGGAGCAGCGCCCGGCCCGCGGTGGTCAGGCGGACCGGGCGGGAGCCCCGGACGAACAGCTCGGAGCCGACGTCGCGCTCCAGGGACCGGATCGACGAGGACAGGCCGGACTGCACGATCCGCTCGCGCTCGGCCGCCCGCGTGAAGCTGGACTCCTCGGCCAGCGCGACGAAGTGCTTCAGGTGCCGCAGTTCCACCTCGCGATCATCTCCCGGAGAGATGGAAGACAACTCCAGCAGGTGCGGCGGAGCTGAGATGGGGCGTCCCGAGCACCGGGTTGGACGGGGTGAAGGCACTCGTGGAAGGAACCCCGATGGAACTCGGCATCTACTCGTTCGGCGACCTCGCCCCCCGCGCGGTCGGGGGCCCACCGACGTCGCGCGGCGGCTCGCCGACCTGGTCGCCCAGGTCAGGACCGCCGACGAGGCCGGGCTGGACGTCGTCGCGATCGGCGAGCACCACCGGCGCGAGTTCACCGTCTCCGCGCCGGAGATCGTGCTCGCCGCGCTGGCCGGGGTCACCTCGTCGATCCGGCTCGCCTCCGGCGTGACCGTGCTGTCCACCCAGGACCCGGTCCGGGTGTTCCAGCAGTTCGCGACGCTGGACCAGCTGTCCGGCGGGCGCGCGGAGGTCATCGTGGGGCGCGGGGCGTTCACCGAGTCGTTCCCGCTGTTCGGGCACGACCTGCGCGACTACGACGCGCTGTTCGACACCAAGGTCAGGGCGCTGCTGGAGCTGACCCGCGCGCGGGAGCTGCCGGTGGTCAACGGCGTCGACGTCGTGCCGAGGCCGTTGCAGCCCGAGCTGCCGGTGTGGATCGGGGTGGGCGGCACGCCGCAGTCGGCGATCCGGGCCGGGGTGCTGGGCACGCCGATGTTCCTGGCGTTCTTCACCGGTCCGGAGACCTCGCGCGGCACGGCCGAGCTGTACCGGCGGGCGGGTGAGCAGGCCGGGCACGACCCGGCGTCGCTCCGGCTCGCCAGCGGCGGGCACATGTTCGTCGGCCGGACCTCGCAGGGCGCGAAGGACGACTTCTACCCGTACTACTCGGACTACTTCTCGCTGCACCCGCGCATGGGGGACGGGATGCCCAGGGGCGTCTACGACGAGTGGCTGCGCGCGGGGCTGCTGGTGGGCAGCCCGCAGGAGGTGGTGGACAAGATCCTGCGGCACCGGGAGGTGCTCGGGGTGGACCGGTACGTCGGCCAGTTCGACGTGGGCGGGATGCCGGTGGCGATGACCAACCGCAGCCTGGAGCTGTTCCTCACCGAGGTGGTGCCCGCGGTGCGCGCGGAAACCGCCTAGCGCCGGGGGATCGGCGCGCGGGGCCCGCACCGCCGACCTCCCGGCGGGACGGGCCCTAGTCGACCCGCTCGGACCTCTCGGCGGCGGGATCGGTTGCGGCAGCGGGGTTCCCGGCGGGATCGGTTGCGACAGCCGGGTTCCCGGCGGGATCGGCTGCGGCAGCCGGGTTCCCAGCAGCAGAACCCGCTGCGACAGCCGGGTTCCCGGCGGGCGCGGGGCCCGCCGCCTCCCCCGGCACGCGCGGGTGCCGCAGGCCGGGGTGGTCGGCGGGCAGCGACCTGCGGATCACCCACCAGCTCACCACGACGCACACCACCTGCAGCGGCCAGCTCAGCGCGACCTGCGCCACCCCCAGCGCCACCACCTGCCCCGCCAGCCAGAACCCGCCGAACACCGCCACCCGCAGCAGGTACTGCCCCACCCACGGCCAGCTCGCGTACCGGTAGGCGCGCATCAGGTCGGGGTCCTTGCGCCACTTGAGCTTCTGCCCGGTGACCAGCCCGACCACCACGCCCAGCAGCGGCCAGCGCAGCACGATGCTCGCCGCCCACACGAGGGCGCTGCCGACGTTGAGCAGGATGCGCAGCAGGAAGAAGTCCTCGGCCCGCCCGGTGCGCAGCGCCACGTACGCCGCGAGCACCACCAGGGTCAGGCTCACCACGACCGCCCTGGGCTTGCCGCCCCGCGCCAGCCGGTAGGCGCCGATCACCACGCCGCAGAGCACCGCCGCGAGCGCGCCCGCGCCGATGGAGCGCTCGCCGAGCAGCCAGCCGAGCGCGAACACCGCGGGCGGCAGTGACGCGTCGAGTGCCCCGCTGCGCCCGCCGAGCAGTTCGGCCAGCGACTCCTGACGAGTGTCGGTCATGCTCCCAGGGTGCATGAGGGGACCCTTACCGCGACCACGCACCCCGGTAACGGTCGCGTGTCGGTGCGGCCCCCGCCCCGCGCGCCCGAACGCGGTCCGCCGCGCGGCGGCCACCAGCCCGAACCGGGACGGGGAAGATCGAACCGGACGAACCGGACCGCTAACCGATGGTGAGCTCGCGCGATCCGATGGTCACGGTCAGTCGCCGGTCGGGTTCGGAGGGGGGCGTCGAGGCGGTCGTGGAAGTCGTGATCTCCGTCGCACTCGTCGTGGTGGTGGACGTCACCTGCGGGACCTTCGTGACGACCACCCTGGACGTCTCGGTGACCGTGCTCGGGGTCGCGCCGGTCGGGTCGACGCCCCCGCCGCGGTCCATCGGCGGGCCGTCGCCCGCCGGGGTCGTGGACGTGCGGCTGGGCTCGATCCGCTGCCCCTCAGCGGGTTTCGGCGGGCCGTCGTCGAGCAGGACGGCCGTGGTGATGCCGGTGAGCGCGGCGATGAGCGCGAACGTCACCGCCGGGAGGGGAAGTCGGGGCACGGTCGGCAAGGCTACGTGCGGGCACCCGGCGAAACGCCCATTGCCGACACCCTGTCCCACCATCGAGTGATACGCGCGTCCCGTCTCGCGGGACCCGGAGGTGGCGCGAATCCGAAGTGCGGGAGCATCCTTGTCCGCGCGGTGCGGGGGTGTCGCGCAGGAGGGAGGAGCTGTGCAGGAGTTGGACAGCTACGTCGCGGTGGGGGACAGCTTCACCGAAGGCCTGGACGATCCAGCACCCCACGGCGGGTATCTCGGGTGGGCCGACCGGTTGGCGGCCATGATCTCCTCGCGCCAGCGGGGGTTCAGGTACGCCAACCTGGCGATCCGGGGCAGGTTGCTCCAGGCGATCGTGGAGGAGCAGGTCCCGGTCGCGGTGGCGCTCAAGCCGAGCCTGGTGACGTTCTGCGCGGGCGGGAACGACCTGCTCATGCCAGGAGCGGACCCGGACGCGGTGGCCGAGGTGTACGAGATCGCGGTGGCCGAACTGCGGGCCACGGGCGCGGAGGTCGTGATCTTCACGGGCTTCGACCCGAGGCACGCGCCGGTGCTGCGCTCGCTGCGGGGCAAGGTGGCGATCTACAACTCGCACCTGTGGTCGGTGGCCGAGCGCTACGACTGCAAGGTCGTGGACCTGTGGTCGATGACGGTGCTGCACGACATCAGGGCGTGGGGTCCGGACCGGCTGCACCTGGCGCCCGAGGGGCACCAGCGGGTGGCGCTGCGGGTGGCCGAGCTGCTCGGCCACGAGCAGGAGGAGCAGTGGCGCACGCCGTGGCCGGTGATCGCCGAGGACGACTGGATGACCCAGCGCAGGCAGGACCTGAAGTGGGCGCGGGAGCACGTGGTCCCGTTCATCACCAGGCACCTGCGGGGCGCGTCGCTCGGTGACGGCGTCGTGCCGAAGCGGCCCGAGCTGCTGCCGATCAGCAGCGGCGAGAACAACTAGCCGGACGCGGGCCGGGGCGCCTCG
>NZ_JBQGCX010000620.1:0-16267 GCF_052038725.1 Actinosynnema sp. | reverse complement strand
GCAGCAGCAGCGTGCCCCACTGGACGACCACCGGCGGGTCGACCGCGATGGCGCCCGATAAGGCCACCACCCCGCGGTCGACGGTGTCGGCCGCGCCGCCGTGCACGATGAGCGCGCCCGCCGCGCCCGCGAGCGCGAGCACGGTGAGCACGACCTGGGCGGGCCAGCGGGACTGCTTGGGCAGGAACGCCTCCAGCAGCACGCTGACGCAGGCGGCGCCGAGGATGACGAGCACGGGCGCGACGGCCCCGTAGTCGATCTCCGGGACGGTGAGCCGCTCCACTTGAGCGAGGATCGTCGTCACGTCACTTGCCTTCCTGCGCGACCGGGTCGGCCACCCCGACCTCGCTGAGCGTCGCCCCGACGGACGGGGTGATCACGTCCAACACCGGCTTCGGGTAGAAGCCGAGCACCAGGATCAGCGCCACCATCGGCGCGAGGACCGCGATCTCCCGCTTGTTCAGGTCGGGGACGCTCGCGCGCTCGGGGTCGGTGGTGGCTCCGGGGCCGCCGGTCGCCCCGATCAGCGCGGTGCCGCGCACCGGGCCCTGGAAGATCCGCTGGTAGAGCCAGAGGATGTACAGCGCGGCGAGCACCATGCCGAGCGCCGCGATGACGGTGTAGACCGGTTCGTTCGGGAACGAGCCGATCAGCACCAGGAACTCGCTGACGAACGAGCTGGTGCCGGGCAGCGCCAGCGAGGACAGGCCCGCGATGAAGAACAGCCCCGCGAGCACGGGGGTGAGCTTCGCCATGCCGCCGTAGTCCTCGATCAGGCGGGAGCCGCCGCGCGCCATGACCATGCCCACGACCAGGAACACCATGCCGGTGGAGATGCCGTGGTTGACCATGTAGAGCACCGAGCCCGCGCCCGCCTGCGAGCTGAACGCGAAGATGCCCAGCGCGATGAAGCCGAAGTGCGCGATCGAGGTGTAGGCCACGAACCGCTTCATGTCGGACTGGCCGACGGCGAGCAGCGAGCCGTAGATGATGCCGACCACCGCGAGCACCAGCACCAGCGGCGCGAGCTCCTTGCTGGCCGCCGGGAACAGCGGCAGGCAGTAGCGCAGGAAGCCGAAGGTGCCGATCTTGTCGAGCACGCCGACGAGCAGCACGCCCGCGCCGACCGGCGCTTCCGCACCGGCGTCGGGGAGCCAGGTGTGCAGCGGGACCAGCGGCGCCTTGATGGCGAAGGCCACGAAGAAGCCGAGGAACAGCCAGATCTGGGTGGACAGCGGGGCCTCGCGCGTCGCGGTGACGAGCGTGGCCCAGTCGAACGTGCCCTTGCCCAGGGTCTGCGCGCTGGTGACGTACAGGCCGATCACCGACGCGAGCATGACGAGCCCGCCGAGCAGCGAGTAGAGGAAGAACTTCATCGCCGCGTACTGCCGGTTCGCGCCGCCGAAGCGGCCGATGAGGAAGTACATGGGGACGAGGACGCCCTCGAAGAACACGTAGAACAGGAAGACGTCCGTGGCGGCGAAGACGCCGACCATGCCCGCTTCCATGACCAGCAGCAGCGCGAAGAAGCCGCCCGCCGTGCGGCCCTCGGGCAGCTTGTCCGCCCAGGAGCCGCCGATGACCACCGGCACCAGGAAGGCGATCAGGGCGATCATCACCAGCGCGATGCCGTCCACGCCGAACGACAGGTGCACCCCGAAGTTCGGGATCCACTCGACCGAGCTGGTCAGCTGGAGGCGGTCGCCCCCCGGCTCGTAGGCGGCCCAGGCCAGCCCGGCGAGCACGAGCTCGCCGAGCGAGAACGCCAGGGCGGCGATCTTGGCGAGGCGGTCGTCGCCGCGCAGCAGCACCACGACCAGGCCGCCGACCAGCGGCAGCAGGAGCATTGCGATCAAGGTCCAGCTCACGAGAACCTCACCATCAGCAGCGCGCCCAGGACGAAGATCGAACCCAGGAGCATCGAGAGCGCGTAGGAGCGCACGAAGCCGGTCTGCAGCCTGCGCAGCCTGCCCGAGCTACCGCCCAGCAGCGCCGCGGAGCCGTTGACCAGCCCGTCGACGCCCTTGTTGTCCACGAACACCAGCGCGCGGGTCAGCCAGGTGCCCGGACGCGCGAACAGCGCCTCGTTGAGCGCGTTCCCGTACAGGTCGGCGCGCGCGGCGCGGACCGGGAAGGACACCCGCTCGGGGCGCTCCACCGGCTGCGGCTTGCGGCCGAAGACCAGGTAGGCCAGGACCGCGCCCGCCGCCGAGAGGGCGAGGACGAGGGCGTTGACCGCGCCGTGGCCCAGCACGCCGTGCTGCTCCTGCAGCTCGCCGACCACCGGGGCCAGCCAGTTCGCGAGGTTGTCGCCGCTGCTGAGGAAGAAGCCCGCGCCGACCGAGCCGATCGCCAGCACGACCATCGGCGCGGTCATGCTGACCGGCGACTCGTGCGGGTGGTACGCGCGGCCGTCCGCCGACTTGAGGTCCTCCCAGCGGGGCTCGCCCAGGAACACCAGGACCAGCAGGCGGGTCATGTAGAACGCGGTCAGGAACGCGCCCAGCGCCGCGACGCCGCCGAACACCCAGCCGCGCCAGCCGTGCTCGCTGAAGGCCGCCGCGATGATGGCGTCCTTCGAGAAGTAGCCGGACAGGAACGGGAAGCCGATGAGCGCCAGGTAGCCCAGCGCCCAGGTGGCGAAGGTGATCGGCATCTTCTTGGCCAGGCCGCCCATGCGGCGGATGTCGCCCTCGTCGTTCATGCCGTGCATGACCGAACCGGCGCCGAGGAACAGGCCCGCCTTGAAGAAGCCGTGCGTGATCAGGTGCATGATGCCGAGCGCGTAGCCGAACGGGCCGAGGCCGACGGCCAGGACCATGTAGCCGATCTGGCTGACCGTCGAGTAGGCCAGGACCTTCTTGAAGTCGTCGTACGCGCAGCCGATGAGGCAGCCGATCAGCAGCGTGAACGCGCCGATGGCCATGACGACCAGGCGGCCGTCCTCGGTGAGGTTGTAGAGCGGGTTGGAGCGGGCGACGAGGTAGACGCCCGCCGTGACCATGGTCGCGGCGTGGATGAGCGCCGACACCGGGGTGGGGCCCGCCATGGCGTCCGGGAGCCACGCCTGGAGCGGGAACTGGCCGGACTTGCCGCACGCGCCGAGCAGCAGCAGGAGCGTGATGGCCAGGACCGTCCCGGACGACAGCTCGTCGACGCGGGAGAACACCTCGGTGTACTGGGTGGTGCCCAGCTCCTTGAACATGATGAAGATGGCGATCGCGAGGCCCAGGTCGCCGACCCGGTTCATCAGGAACGCCTTCTTGGCCGCGCTGCCCGCCTCGGGCTTGTGCTGGTACCAGCCGATGAGCAGGTACGAGGCGAGACCGACGCCCTCCCAGCCGAAGTACAGGGTCACGAAGCCGTTGCCCAGCACCAGCAGGAGCATGGCGGCCACGAAGAGGTTCAGGTAGGCGAAGAACTTGCGCCTGCCCGCCTCGTGCGCCATGTAGCCGATCGAGTAGACGTGGATCAGGGAGCCGACGCCGGTGATCAGCAGCACGAAGGTCAGCGACAGCGGGTCGAGCCGAAGCGCGAACTCGACGTTCAGGGCCTCGACCGGCACCCAGTCGAACAGGTGCAGCTCGCTGGAGCGCTCCTCGGGGCTGAGCCCGAGGGTGCTGAAGAACAGGGCGAGGCCGTAGGCGAACGACGCGACGACGGTGGTGGTGCCCAGCAGGTGGCCCCACCTGTCGGTGCGCTTGCCGCCGAGCAGGAGCACGGCGGCGCCGAACGCGGGGAGTGCTAGGAGCAACCAGGCGAGAGCACCGATCCCGCCGGCGTCAACAGGTTCCGTCACCGGTGACCTCTCAGTACTTCAGCAGGTTGGAGTCGTCGACCGAGGCCGAGCGACGCGACTTGAAGATCGCCATGATGATCGCCAGGCCGACGACGACCTCGGCCGCGGCGACCACCATCACGAAGAACGCCATCACCTGGCCGTCGAGCTGCCCGTTGACGCGGGCGAAGGTGACCAGGGTGAGGTTCACCGCGTTGAGCATCAGCTCGACGCACATGAACACGACGATGGCGTTGCGCCGCACGAGGACGCCCACCGCGCCGATGCTGAACAGCAGGGCGGAGAGCAGCAGGTAGTAGGTGGGGGTCACGACTCTCCCTTAAGAGCGCGCGCGTCCGCCTGGCGCCCGCTGCCCGCCACGTCCGTGACGTCCTCGTCGAGGCGCGACCGGTCGGTCGTCTCGATCAGCTCGGACAGCGATTCCTTGGCGACCGAACCGTCGGGGAGCAGCGCGGGAGTGGCCACCGAGTTGGCGGTGGCGAACACGCCGGGGCCGGGCAGCGAGCCGGGGCGGTCGCCCCGGAAGCGCTCCACGACCAGCTCGCGCTGCGACTTCTTGGTCTCCCGGATCTTCGAGGTGAACGCCAGGACCATCGCGCCGACGGCGGCGGTGATCAGCAGCGCCGAGGTCAGCTCGAAGGGGAACAGGTAGTCCGTGAAGATCCGGGCGCCGATGTTGGCGACGTTGCCGCCACCGGTGGTGTTGGGCTCCACCAGGCCGACCGCCTGCACCTCGGTGAGGGCGCGGGCGAGCGCGCCGACCACGAGGCCGCCGAAGCCGAGGCCGAGCACGGCGGCGGCGAGCCGCTGGCCGCGCAGGACCTCGACGACGGAGTCGGAGCTGTCCCTGCCGACGAGCATCAGCACGAACAGGAACAGCATCATGATCGCGCCGGTGTAGACGATGATCTGCACGAAGCCGAGGAACGGCGCCTGCTGGACCATGTACAGGCCGCCGAGGCTGAGCATGGTCATGACCAGCCAGAGCGCCGAGTGCACGGCGTTGCGGGCGAACAGCATCCCCAGCGCGCCCGCGAGGGCGAGCGGGCCGAGCACCCAGAAGGCGACGGCCTCGCCGGTGGACACGACGTCCGCGGCGGGCTGGACCACCCCCGGCTGGGCCAGGAACTGGGAGATCACTTGCGCGCCTCCTCGGGACCGTTCTCCACCAGCGCGCCGTCGGGCACGCCCGCCTTGCGGGCCAGCTCGGGGCCGTTGACGTAGTAGTCCTGCTCGTCGGAGCCGAGCCGCATGGGGTGCGGCGGCTGCTCCATGCCCGGCAGCAGCGGGGCGAGCAGGTCCTCCTTGGTGAAGATGAGCTTCTGCCGGTCGTCGTCCGCCAGCTCGAACTCGTTGGTCATGGTGAGCGACCGGGTGGGGCACGCCTCGATGCACAGGCCGCAGCCGATGCACCGCAGGTAGTTGATCTGGTAGTCCGCGCCGTACCGCTCACCGGGCGAGAAGCGGGCCTCCTCGGTGTTGTCCCCGCCCTCGACGAAGATCGCGTCGGCGGGGCAGGCCCAGGCGCACAGCTCGCAGCCGACGCACTTCTCCAGCCCGTCCGGGTGCCGGTTGAGCTGGTGGCGGCCGTGGTACCGCGGCGCGGTGACCTTCTTGACCTCGGGGTACTCCTCGGTGACGACCTTCTTGAACATCGTCGAGAAGGTCACGCCGAAGCCCTTGACGGGATCAAGCATCCCCATCGCTGGCCTCCTTCTTGGCGGTCGTTGCCGCTGCGGGCTCCTTGGCCGCAGAGCCGTTGCTCCCGGCGGGGCTGCCGTCGGGCAGCTCGGCCACCCGCACCTGGCGGCGGGGCGGCGGCTTGGGCACTGCGAGGTCCAGCGGGGGCACGGGGAAGCCGCCACCGGTGACCGGCACCGCGTCGGGTTCGACCCGCTCGCGGTTGTCCGGCAGCAGGAACGCGACCAGCAGGGCCGCCGCGAGCACCGCGCCGAACACCGCCAGCACGGTCGGGGCCCCGAGCGTCCCGGCCTCGATCTCGGTGCGGACGTAGCGGGCGAACGCCACCGCGACGAACCAGACCAGCGCGATCGGGACGAGGACCTTCCAGCCCAGCTGCATGAACTGGTCGTAGCGCAGGCGGGGGAGCGTGCCGCGCAGCCAGATGAACAGGAACAGGAACGCCAGGGTCTTGAGGACGAACCAGACCAGGCCGAGCCAGCCGTTGTTCAGGAAGTGGTCGTCGGCGACGAACGGGAACCGCCAGCCGCCGAGGAACAGCGTGGTCGCCAGCGCCGAGACGGTCACCATGTTGATGTACTCGGCGAGGAAGAACAGCGCGAACTTGAACGAGCTGTACTCGGTGTGGAAACCGCCGACCAGCTCGGACTCGGCCTCGGGGAGGTCGAAGGGCGCGCGGTTGGTCTCGCCGACCATGGAGATCACGTAGATGACGAAGCTGACCGGCAGCAGGTAGAAGAACCAGCCGCTGGTCTGCGCGTCGACGATGTCCGCGGTGGACAGCGACCGGGAGTTCATCACCACGGCGATGATCGACAGGCCCATCGCGATCTCGTAGGAGATCACCTGCGCGGCCGAGCGCAGCGCGCCCAGCAGCGGGTAGGGCGAGCCGGAGGACCAGCCGCCGAGGACGATGCCGTAGACGCCGATCGAGGAGCAGGCCAGCACGACCAGCACGCCGACCGGGAGGTCGACCAGCTGGAGGGCGGTCTGCTCACCGAAGATGCTGACCTGGCCGCCGATCGGGATGACCGAGAAGGCGGTGAAGGCCGGGACGCAGGCGATGACCGGCGCGATGAAGTACACCCACTTGTCCGCGAGGACGGGGCGCACCTCCTCCTTGAACGCCAGCTTGATGCCGTCGGCCAGCGACTGGAGCCAGCCGCCGGGGCCGTTGCGGTTCGGGCCGGGGCGCTGCTGCATCCGCCCGACGACCTTGCGCTCCCAGACGATCATGAACAGGGTCATGAGGACCAGGAAGGCGAAGATGCCGACGACCTTGACGACGACCAGCCAGAACGGGTCGTCGGCGATGAGTTCTGCCGTGCTCATGCCCTGCCTCCGGGAGAAACGGCCACCACGGAACCGTGGCCTGCCACGAGGGTCCGGCGAACGGTCGACTCGCCCGAGTTGCCGGGCAGCCACACGACGCCGTCGGGCAGGTCCGCCACCGCGACGGGCAGCACGACCTCACCCCGCTCGGTCGAGACGGTGACCTCGGCGCCGGGCACGACGCCCAGGTCGCGCGCGGTCGCCTCGGACAGCCAGGCCGCCGTGGGCCGGGCGGTGCCCTTCAGGTTCGGCTCGCCGTCCTGCATGGACCCGTTGTCCAGCAGCCTGCGCCAGGTCGCCAGCACCGCCTGCCCGCTCTTGGGCTGCGGCAGCAGCGGCGCGCTGACCGTCGGCGCGCCCGCCTGGACGGTGCCCCGGCCCAGGCGCGCGAGGTCGGCGGCTGCGGCGGCGGGGGTCTGGGTGAACAGGTCGGCGTCCATCTCGACGGCCAGGGTGTCGAGCACCCGGCCGTCGGGCAGCGCGCCGGTGCCCTCCAGGGTCAGCGCGAACTCGCGGCGGCGGCCCTCCCAGTTGAGGAACGTGCCGGACTTCTCCACGGCGGGCGCGATCGGCAGCACCACGTCGGCGTGCGCGGTCGCGGCGCTGGGCCGCAGCTCCAGGCTCACCACGAACTTCGCGGCGGACAGCGCCTGCTCGGCGAGCGCGGGGTCGGGCAGGTCGAACGGGTCGACGCCCGCCACCAGCAGCGCGTCGAGCCCGCCCGAGGCGGCCTCGGCGAGGATGCCGGAGGTGTCGCGACCGGGCTTGGCGGGCAGCGAACCGGCCGCGAGGCCCCACGCCTGCTCGACCTCGGCGCGCGCGGCGGCGTCCGAGACGAGCCGTCCGCCGGGCAGCAGGTTCGGCAGCAGGCCGGCTTCGAGCGCGCCCCGCTCACCGGCGCGGCGCGGCACCCAGGCCACCTTCGCCCCGGTGCGCTTGGCCAGCGCGGCCACCGCCGAGTACAGGCCGGGGACCTCGGCGGCGCGCTCGCCGACCATGATCACCGAACCGGGCTCGCCGAGCAGCTCCACCACGTCGGCGGCGTGCTCGGGCAGCGCGTTCAGCGCGGCGGGCTCGCCGCCGGGCACGCAGGCCAGCAGCGTGCCGAGGGTCTTCTCCACGGCCGGGGTGGTGAACTGGCCGAGGTGGAAGACCTTCGTGCCGCGCTTGCGGGCGGCCTTGCGCAGCCGCAGGAAGACGACCGGGGCCTCCTCCTCGGGCTCGAACGCGACCAGCAGCGCGGCGGGCGCGGCCTCGATGCCCTTGAAGGTCACCCCGCCGGTCTCCGGCGTCACGCCGAGCACGGTGGAGGTCAGGAACTCGACCTCCTCGGCCGAGTGCGGCCGGGCCCGGAAGTCGACGTCGTTGGTGCGCAGCGCGATGCGGGCGAACTTGCTGTAGGCGTAGGAGTCCTCCAGCGTGAGCCGACCGCCCGCGAGCACGCCGACGCCCTTGCCGTCGCGGGCCTGCGCGAGGCCCCTCGCGGCGACCTGGAGCGCCTCGGTCCACGAGGAGGGCCGCAGCTCACCGCTCTCGTCGCGCACCATGGGCCGGGTGAACCGGTCCTCCTGGGTGGCGTAGCGGAAGGCGAAGCGGCCCCGGTCGCAGATCCACTCCTCGTTGACCTCGGGGTCGTCGCCCGCCAGCTTGCGCTGCACCTTGCCGCGCCGGAAGTCGGTGCGCTCGGCGCAGCCCGACGAGCAGTGCTCGCACACGCCGGGGGTGGACACCAGGTCGAACGGGCGGGCCCGGAACCGGTAGGCGGCGCTGGTGAGCGCGCCGACCGGGCAGATCTGGATGGTGTTGCCGGAGAAGTACGACTGGAACGGCTTCTCCTCGGCCACGCCGATCTGCTGCTGCGCGCCGCGCTCCAGCAGCTCGATGAACGGGTCGCCCGCGATCTGCGCCGAGAACCGGGTGCAGCGCTGGCAGAGCACGCAGCGCTCCCGGTCCAGCAGCACCTGGGTGGAGATGGCGATCGGCTTGGGGAAGGTCCGCTTCGGCTCGACGAACCGCGAGTCGGCCCGGCCGTGCTTGAGCGCCTGGTTCTGCAGGGGGCACTCGCCGCCCTTGTCGCAGATCGGGCAGTCCAGCGGGTGGTTGATCAGCAGCAGCTCCATCACGCCCTGCTGCGCCTTGTCGGCGACGGGCGAGGTGAGCTGGGTCTTGACGACCATGCCGTCGGCGACGGTCATGGTGCAGGAGGCCTGCGGCTTCGGCATGGGCCGACCGCCCATCTCGACATCGACCAGGAACTGGCGGCAGGCGCCCGCGGGCTCCAGCAGCGGGTGGTCGCAGAAGCGCGGCACCACGATGCCCAGCCGCTCCGCGGTGCGGATCAGCAGCTCGCCCTTGGGGGCGACGACGTCGGACCCGTCGATGACGAGCTTGACGTGGCCCTCGGGGACCACGACCTCCGAGCTCTTGTCCGGCGCGATGGTCATGCGCTTGCTCCCGCCAGTTCGGTGGCCTTGAGCTTGGCTGCGTTGCTGTCGCACAGGGCCAGGAACTCGTCCTTGAAGTACTTGATGCCGCGGGTGATCGGGCTGACGGCGCCGTCGCCGAGCGCGCAGAAGGAGCGCCCGAGGATGTTCGAGCAGACGTCGAGCAGCGTGTCGATGTCGCTCGGGGTGCCCTCGCCGCGCACCATCCGCTGCAGGGTCTTGGTCAGCCAGTAGGTGCCCTCGCGGCAGGGCGTGCACTTGCCGCAGGACTCGTGCTTGTAGAACTCGGTCCACTTCATGACCGCCCACGGGACCGACACGGTCTCGTTGAAGATCTGGACGGCCGTGGTGCCGAGCATGGAGCCCGCCTCGGCGACGCCCTCGAAGTCGAGCGGCACGTCGAGGTGCTCCGCGGTGAACAGCGGGGTGGACGAGCCGCCCGGCGTCCAGAACTTCAGCGGGATGCCGTCCTTCATGCCGCCCGCCATCTCCAGCAGCGTGCGCAGCGTGGTGCCCATGGGCGCCTCGTACTGGCCGGGCCGCTCGACGTGGCCGGACAGCGAGTAGATCTTCGGGCCGGGCGAGCGGTCGCGGCCCATGCTGCGGAACCAGTCGGAGCCGCCGTTGACCACGTAGGGAACCGACGCGATGGTCTCGACGTTGTTCACCACGGTGGGCGAGGCGTACAGGCCCGCGGTCGCCGGGAACGGCGGCTTGAGCCTGGGCTGGCCACGGCGCCCTTCGAGGGAGTCGAGCAGCGCGGTCTCCTCGCCGCAGATGTAGGCGCCCGCGCCCGCGTGGACGACGAGGTCCAGGTCGAAGCCGCTGCCGAGGATGTCCTTGCCGAGGTAGCCCGCCTCGTAGGCCTCGCGCACGGCGGCGTTGAGCCTGCGGATGACGTGCAGCACCTCGCCGCGCACGTAGATGGCGGCGAAGTTGGCCCGGATGGCGTAGGAGGTGATGATGATGCCCTCGACCAGCGAGTGCGGGTCGGCCATCATCAGCGGGATGTCCTTGCAGGTGCCGGGCTCGCCCTCGTCCGCGTTGATGACGAGGTAGTGCGGCTTGCCGTCGCCCTGCGGGATGAAGCCCCACTTCATGCCCGTGGGGAAGCCCGCACCGCCGCGACCGCGCAGCCCGGAGTCCTTGCACTGCTGGATGAGCTGGTCGGGGTGGACCTTCAGCGCCTTGCGCAGCGCCGTGTACCCCTCCAGCTGCTCGTAGGTCTTCAGCGTCCACGAGCGCGGCGACAGCCAGCGCTTGGTGAGGACGGGAGTCAGGTTGTCGACCATCTCACTCACCTACTTCTTCTCCGGCAGCGGCGGGAACTCCGCCTTCTCCGGCATGGCGGGCGCGGTCCAGCCGCGCTCGGCCGCCAGGGAGGCTCCGCGCAGCGTCTCGGGGGCGGCGGACGGGCCGTCCAGGTCGGCGTCCCTGCCCTCGAAGAAGCCCGCGAGCTGGAGCTCGGCCTGCCGGAAGTCGGTCAGCGGGGCGCCGCGCGTCGGGTGCGGCTTCTCCCCCGCCTGCAGGGACTTCACCATCTCCAGCGCGCCGTCGGGCGTCTGGTTGTCGAAGTACTCGTAGTTGACCTGCACCACCGGGGCGAGGTCGCAGGCCGCGAGGCACTCGGCGTGCTCCAGCGTGATGGAGCCGGGCGCGCCGGGCTCGCCGGAGGTCTCCTCGTGGCCGAGCGGCTTGCCGTCCGCGCCGAGATGGTCGCGCAGCCTCGCGTAGATGTCGTCGCCGCCGAGCGCCGCGCACAGCGTGTTGGTGCACACGCTCACCAGGTGCTCGCCGCAGGGCTTGCGCTTGTACATCGTGTAGAAGGTCGCGACCGCGCTGACCTCGGCGGCGGTCAGGTCGAGCAGGTCGGCGCAGAAGGCGATGCCCGCCGTGCTGACGTGCCCCTCGACCGACTGCACGAGGTGCAGCATCGGCAGCAGCGCGGACCTGGGCACCGGGTAGCGGGCGATGATCGCCCGCGCCCGGTCGGTGGTCCCCTGGTCGAAGACGACCGCGCCGGGGCCGTGCTCGCCCGCGGTCTCGGGTTCCTGAATCTGGGTCATCGGTCACACCCACCCATCACCGGGTCGAGGGAGGCCACCGCGGCGATCACGTCGGCGACCATGCCGCCCTCGCACATCGCGGGCATCGCCTGGAGGTTCACGAAGCTGGGTTCGCGCACGTGCACGCGCATGGGCCTGGTGCCGCCGTCGGAGACGACGTGGAAGCCCAGCTCGCCGCGCGGCGACTCGACGGGCACGTACACCTGCCCGGCGGGCACGTGGAAGCCCTCGGTCACCAGCTTGAAGTGGTGGATGAGGGACTCCATGGACTGGCCCATGATCTTGCGGACGTGCTCCAGCGAGTTGCCCATGCCGTCGCTGCCGATGGTCAGCTGGGCGGGCCAGGCGACCTTCGCGTCGGCGACCATGACCGGGCCGGGCTCGCGCAGCCGCTCGACCGCCTGTCGGACGATCTTGAGCGACTGGTGGATCTCCTCCAGCCGCAGGCGGTAGCGGGCGAAGCAGTCGGCCTCGTTCGCGGTGGGGACCTCGAACTCGTAGTTCTCGTACCCCGAGTACGGCTCGACCTTGCGCAGGTCCCACGGCAGGCCCGCGGAGCGCAGCGGCGGACCGGTGATGCCGAGCGCCAGGCACGCGTCCACGGGCAGGTAGCCGACGCCCGCGAGGCGGTTGCGCCAGATCGGCTGGCCGGTGAGCAGCTTGTCGTAGTCCGGGAGCCGCGAGTCCATCACGTCGAGGAAGGCGAGGACCTTCTCGGCGGTGTCGGCGGGCAGGTCCTGGGCGAGGCCGCCGGGGCGGATGAACGCGTGGTTCATGCGCAGGCCGGTGAGGTGCTCCAGCAGGTGGAGGACCTCCTCGCGCTCGCGGAAGCCCGCCGTCATGCCGGTGAGGGCGCCGAGCTCCATGCCGCCGGTGGCCAGCGCCACCAGGTGCGAGCTGACCCGGTTGAGCTCCATCAGCAGGACCCTGGCGTCCTGGGCGCGCTGCGGGACCTCGATGCCGAGCAGCTTCTCCACGGCGAGGCAGTAGGCGGCCTCGCTGTGCAGGGGCGCCAGGTAGTCCATGCGCGTCACGAACGTGACGCCCTGGGTCCAGGTGCGGTACTCGGTGTTCTTCTCGATGCCGGTGTGCAGGTAGCCGATGACGCTGCGGGCCTGGGTGACGGTCTCGCCCTCCAGCTCCAGCACCAGCCGCAGCACGCCGTGCGTCGACGGGTGCTGGGGGCCGAGGTTCATGACGATGCGCTCGTCGCCCGCCGCCTCGGCGAGCACCTCGTCCCAGTCGCCGCCGGTCACCGTGTAGACGGTGCCCTCGGTGGTCTCGCGGGAGGCCGCCGCGTCGGGGGACGCGGCGTCGGGGGACGCGGAGCCGGTGGCGTGACCGGTGGTGGAGTGGTGCTCGGTGGTGGTGGTCGCCCCGGCGTCGTCGGAGGGCGCGCCCTCAGCCGACGTGTCGGTGCCGTGGGTGACGTCGGACAGCCGTTCGCTCATGAGTAGGACCGCCTCTGGTCGGGCGGGGGGATCTCCGCGCCCTTGTACTCGACCGGGATGCCGCCGAGGGGGTAGTCCTTGCGCTGGGGGTGACCGTCCCAGTCGTCCGGCATCAGGATGCGGGTCAGTCCGGGGTGACCGTCGTAGACGATGCCGAACATGTCCCAGGCCTCGCGCTCCTGCCAGTCCGCCGTCGGGTAGACGGCGACCAGGCTGGGCACGTGGGGGTCGTCGACGTCGACGGCGACCTCCAGGCGGACGCGCCTGCGGTAGGTCATCGACGTGAGGTGCACGACGGAGTGCAGGCGCTGCGGGGCCTCGGGGCCGTAGTCCACGCCGGACAGCGAGCTGCACAGCTCGAAGCGCAGCGCCGGGTCGTCGCGCAGGAGGCGGGCGACGTCCACCAGGTGCTCGCGGCGCAGGAAGAAGGTGATCTCCCCGCGGTCGACGGTGATCTGCTGGATCGCGTCGGCGGGCAGGCCCTGCTCGCCCATGGCCGCGAGCAGCTCGTCGACGAGCTCGTCGAACCAGCCGCCGTAGGGGCGCTCGGAGGGGGCGGCCACGTGCGCGGGCAGCTTGAGCCCGCCGAAGCCGGAGGTGTCGCCGCTGCCCGCCACGCCGAACATGCCGGTGCGGTTGCGGCCCGAGACGACGCCGCCGCGCGCGAGGTGCTCCTCGTGCTGGGCCTGCGACATGTCGGCGGAGCTGAGCGCTCCC
The DNA here is from genome assembly GCF_052038725.1 of Actinosynnema sp. Lineage (NCBI taxonomy): Bacteria > Bacillati > Actinomycetota > Actinomycetes > Pseudonocardiales > Pseudonocardiaceae > Actinosynnema > Actinosynnema sp. The sequence goes on along the minus strand of NZ_JBQGCX010000620.1, from coordinate 2,757 downwards.
CCCGAGTCGGGCGCCGGGTTCTTGTCTTCGTCTGCCATGCCGGTCACTTCCTCGCGAACCGCTGGGACGACGGGATGAGCTCCGTCTTGTGGCCGGAGGCGGCCAGCTGCGCGGCGCGTTTGGGCCCGAGGGGCTCGTCCATGATCTTCGCGTGGATCTTGAGGATCGCGTCGATCAGCATCTCGGGGCGGGGAGGGCAGCCGGGCAGGTACATGTCGACCGGGACGATGTGGTCGACGCCCTGCACCACGGCGTAGTTGTTGAACATGCCGCCGGAGGACGCGCACACGCCCATGGCCAGCACCCAGCGCGGCTCGGGCATCTGGTCGTAGATCTGGCGGAGCACCGGCGCCATCTTGTTGGTCACCCGGCCCGCGACGATCATCAGGTCGGCCTGGCGCGGCGAGGCCCTGAAGACCTCCATGCCGAACCGGGCCAGGTCGTAGCGGGGGGCGCCGGTGGTCATCATCTCGATCGCGCAGCACGCCAGGCCGAACGTGGCAGGCCACAGCGAGGACTTCCGGGTCCAGTTGACCAGCTTCTCGACGCTGACCAGCAGGACCCCGTTGGGGAGCTTCTCCTCGAGACCCATCTGAATACCCTTCAGTTCCAGTCGAGCCCACCGCGTCGCCACACGTACGCGTAGGCGAAGCCGAGGGTCCCGACGAACAGGGCGATCTCCACCAGGCCGAACAGGCCGAGCCGGTCCGCGGAGACCGCGAACGGGTAGAGGAACACCATCTCGATGTCGAACAGGATGAACAGCATCGCCGTGAGGTAGTAGGCGATCGGCATGCGACCGCCGCCCACGACGGGCTGGGGGGAGGGTTCGATCCCGCACTCGTAGGCGTCCAGCTTGGCGCGGTTGTAGCGGCGAGGTCCGATGTACGGAGCGATCGTCGCCGAGAACAGCGCGAAGGCCGCGGCGAGTGCGAACATCAATACGAGGGGGAGATAGGGCTGGAGCACTCTCCGACGTCCTTTCCTCGCTGTCGCTGTGCAGGCGGAGCCCTGCTCGGTTGCAGCACCCTAGGTGCGTTCTGCCGAGCCCTGGAAGTTAGGCGTGCCTAACAATCCGCAGGTCGCTTGTGAAAGCCTTCACAAAGTCCGACAGACGGTTGTGAAGTGATTCACATGACCCGGACCCCAGTCTAGAACTCCCCAGAACGGACGAACAGCCACCCCCAGTAACCTTCGTGACCTGCGAAAACACGCACGGTAGGCGAGTGACAGCGGCGCGGGAAGGCCGAGCTGGTTCGTAGAAAAAGGAAACAGCGCCGATCCGGGAATCGGCGCTGCTTCGTTCGGGCGAGTCGGTTAAGCCGTTGGAGCCATCTTCGTCGCCGCCGTGATGATGCGGTCGAAAGCGTCCCCGTCCTTCGGGTCGTATAGCCCAGCGAGCAGCTTCAGCACAAGTTTCATAAGGCCCTTGCGCGGAAGTCCGTACTTGGTCGCGGTGCTCATGATCGTGGGGTTGCCGATGAGCTTGCTGAAGATGTTCCCGAGCCGGTAGTAGCTGCCCAGGGCCTGCTCGATGCGCACCGGGTAGCCGTGCAGCGCGCGCTCCCGGCTGGGGCCGTCGGGCCTGGCCATGGCCTGCACGACGGTCTCCGCGGCGATCTTGGCGGACTCCATGGCGTAGCCGATGCCCTCGCCGTTGAACGGGTTGACCATGCCGCCCGCGTCGCCGACCAGCAGCAGCCCGTTGCTGTAGTGCGGCTTGCGGTTGAGGCCCATGGGCAGGGCGGCGCCGCCGATGCGGCCGGTGGCGTTCTCCTCGCGGAAGCCCCACTCCTCGGGAGTGCCGTCCAGCCAGGACTTGAGCAGCGCGCGGTAGTCCGTGGTGCCGTAGGCCTTCGAGGTGCTCAGGATGCCCAGGCCCACGTTGACCGTGCCGTCGCCCATGCCGAAGATCCAGCCGTAGCCGGGGAGCAGCACGTTGTTCTTGCGGTCCCACAGCTCCAGGTGCGACTCCAGGTAGTCGTCCTTGGTGCGGGGGCTCGCGTAGTAGCGGCGCACGGCGACGCCCATCGGCTTCGCGTCGTCCTTCTGCAGGCCCACCGACAGCGCCAGGCGCGCGGACACGCCGTCGCAGGCCAGGACCAGCGGCGCGCGGTAGGTGACCGGCTCCTTGTCCTTGCCGACCTTGGCCGTCACGCCCACCACCCGGCCGCGCTCGACGACCGCGCCGGTGACGTTGTTGTTCTCCTTGAGCCGCGCCCCCGCCTCGACGGCGGCCTTGGCCAGCATGTCGTCGAAGTCCTGCCGGGGCCGCACCACGCCGTAGGGCGGGAACGAGGCCAGCTCGGGCCAGGCCAGCTCCATGGTGACCCCGCCGCCGACCACGCGCAGGCCCTTGTTGTGCAGCCAGCCCGCCTCCTCGCGGGTGTCGATGCCGAGGTCGATCAGCTGCTTGACGCCGCGCGGGGTCAGCCCGTCCCCGCAGACCTTCTCGCGGGGGAAGCTGCCCTTCTCCAGGAGCAGCACGTCGAGGCCTGCCCGCGCCAGGTAGGTGGCGGCGGTCGAGCCCGCGGGACCCGCGCCGACCACGATCACTTCGGCGTCCTCGTCCGCCCTGCGGCGGCTGGGAGTCGTCATCCCCGCTCCTTGTGCACTTGTTCACAAACCTGTGGTCGGGAGTCTACTGACCCGGAACCGGACGAGACCGGACATGACCGGCGCTCCGGGGGTGGGGGTGGGGGCGTCGGGTGGGGGTGGGGTGGGGGATCACCTGGTGGTTCGCGGTGCGGGTGGGTG
>NZ_JBQGCX010000619.1:0-3593 GCF_052038725.1 Actinosynnema sp. | reverse complement strand
CGCCGGGGAGACGGTGGTGGTGAGCGGGGCCACCGGGAACCTGGGCAGCAGCGCGGTGGCTGTCGCCCTCGCGCTGGGGGCCGGGCGCGTGGTGGCCCCTGGGCGGAACCGGGACGTCCTGGAGCTGCTGGTCGACCGGTTCGGGGCGCGGGTGCGGCCGGTTGAGCTGAGCGGGGACGAGGACGGGGACCGCGCGGCCGTGGTGGCCGCGGCGGGCGGACCGGTCGACGTGGTGCTGGACCTCCTGCCGCCCAGCGCGCCCAGTTCGGTGACGCGGGCGGCGGCCATGACCGTGCGGGAGCGGGGGCGGGTCGTGCTGATGGGCGGGGTGGGGATGCTCGGCGGGGCGGACCTCGCCCTGCCGTACCCCTGGAGCATGCGCAACTCGGTGACCGTGCGCGGGCAGTGGATGTACCCGCGCACGGCCAACGTCGGCGTGATCCGGCTCGTGGCGGGCGGGGTGCTGGACCTGGGGCCTGAGCGCGTCACCCGGTTCGGGCTCGAACGGGTCGAGGAGGCGGTGGCCCACGCCGCCGCGCACGGCGGGGCCTTCGAGCGGACGGTTCTCGTGCCGCGGTCCGGGTGATGCGGCGGCGGGGCGGTGCGGCAGTTGGGCGGTGACGCGGCGGGCGGTCAGCGCCCGATCTTGGTGAACGCGTCCGCCGACCACTCGTCGTGGTTCGTGCCGCCGCCCGCCTCCGCGGCGATCGCGTCCGCCAGGGCGCGGTCGGCCGCGGGGTCGTGCTGGCGCAGCGCGCCTCTGCGCAGGGGCACGGGGATCGCGCAGGCCCACTGGGGGTGCAGGGTCGCCGCCCTCCTGGCCTTGGCGTTGAGCGAGGCCACGCCCAGGTGGAGGGTGGTGAGGCCGTGCGCTTCCATGTAGCGCAGCGGCTCGTAGTAGACGGTGTTGAAGTACTCGAAGGCGTTGTGCAGGCGGGAGTAGTCGAACCCGGCCACGCGGGCGTAGAGGGTGTCCTGCCAGCGGAAGTCGACCGAGCAGCCGACCAGGGCGCCCGCCGCGTCCTGGCAGCGGAAGACGACGCTGGAGTCGTCGGCGCAGCGGGCCTGCTCGGTCAGGAAGCGGGTGATCTCCTCGGTGGGCAGGGCCGAGTCGTAGCGGGCGCCGGTGGTCGCGATCAGCGGGACCACCTCGGTGAGGGTCTCCGACAGGCGGGCGGTGTCCACGGTGAAGCCCGCCTCGGCGAAGCGGCGCCACTCGTGCTCCTTCTTGCGCGCGTTCTTGCCCAGCAGGCGCTTGTACGAGGCGAAGGTGCCGCCTTCGTTGTGCAGCACGCCCTCCGCCCCGCGCAGCACCGCCCCCGCCTCCAGGTCCACGGCCAGCAGCGCCAGGTCCGAGGAGGTCAGGTGGTCCAGGAGCAGGGCGGACCTGCCGCGTTCGGCGGCCAGTTCGGCCAGGGCGTGCAGGAGCAGCGTCACGTGCGCGCGGGTGCGGCGCTCGCCGTCCTGGCGGACCAGGAGCTGGTTGTGGTAGCCGGTTCTCGGGCCCGCGCGGAGCACGCTCGCGCCACCCGCGACGGGGAGCGGGGCGGGGGGCGAGGTGAACTCGTAGACCGGCGACGCCGCCAGGAGCTCACCCGCCCGCTCCACCACCACGTAGGTCGGCCTCGCCGCGGCGGAGCGCTCCTGGGAGCGCAGCCAGGCGTGGCTGGAGTAGAAGCCCAGCGGGCCCACCAGGGAGTCCCAGGACTCCCGCGGTATCTCGTCCAAGGTGTCCAGTCGGCGCACCGTCGTCATGCCGTCCCCCTGTCCGGCAGCCAGGACTGGGCGTCCAGGCCGCCCACCACGAACTTGCCGAACTGGTCGGCGAACTCGGCGATCTTGCGGCGGTTGTGCGCCTCCACCACGCCCGGCGCCACCGGGAGCGGCTCGCCGACGCCGGTGAACACGCTGTACAGCGGCACCGGCAGGGCACCCCGGCCCAGCTTGGCCTCGTAGGTGCCGACGCCCAGGTTGAGCGCGGTCAGGCCGCGCTCCAGACCGGTGCGGACCGCCTCGTACATCAGGACCGTGAAGTAGTCCGAGCGGCCCGGCAGGTCGTAGTCGAAGCCGACGACGCGCGAGTACAGGCGGTCGTCCCGGCGGTAGCGCAGGGCGAACGCGGCCGGGCGGCCCTCGTCGCGGACCAGGAGCACGGAGCTGTCGGCGCTCAGGTGCCGGGCCTGCCGGTGGTAGACGGCGAGCGCGCGGTCGAGGCTGTACCAGGTGTGGCCGTACTTCTGCATCAGGGCGTTGTTGAGCGGGGCGATCACGTCGACCACGCCGGACAGCTCCAGTTCCTCGACGGTCCTGCCGCTCTCAGCGAAGTCGCGCAGCTCGCGGCGCACGCGGGTGCGGCGGTTGCGGGGCAGCCAGGACAGGTAGTCGTCGAAGGTCCAGTCGAGGCGCAGGACGTTCTCCACGTCCTGCAGGACGACCACCGCGCCCTCGTGGGCCGAGGCCACCTCCAGGGCCTCCTCCAGGGGGAGGTAGAGGTAGGCGAGGAGGTGGGCGTTCCGCTCCGCGGCCCAGGCGGCGGTGTCCTGGGCCAGGGCGGTGATCGCGGCTCGGCGCTCCGCGGCGGGCAGGCCGGGGCGGACGGGGAGCTGGCCCCGGAACTCGGACCAGCCCGCGCCCAGGACGAAGGGGGCGCGCTCGTAGGACTCGGCGCGTTCCGGGGCGACCAGGCCGTCCAGGAGGAACGTGGGCGCGTAGAGCCGGTGCGGCGGTTCGGTGAACGAGTACGACTCCAGGCCCGCCACGGGGCCGTCGTCGTCGGTGGCGATGAGGTGGCGGGCCGCCGCGGTCTCCGGCAGCTCCTCCTCGCGCACGCCCAGCCAGCCCGAGGCCGAGTAGGTCGTGGCCCGCTCGCGCAGGGCGTCCCAGTCCTCGGCCGGGGTCTCGGCGGCGGTGCTGTGGGCGGTGAGCTTCATCGGAAGTCCTTCTCCTGTGCGGCTGCTGCGGCTGTCCCGGTGTGCAGCGCCAACTCTTCCAGGTGCGCCGCGACGCCGTCCTCGTCGTTGGTCCCGATCACCTCGTCGGCGGCCAGCAGCACCTCCTCGGCGGCGTTGCCGACGGCGACGGCGGTGCGGGCGAGGGCGAACATGCCCAGGTCGTTGGGGGCGTCGCCGTAGACGGCCTCGGCCAGGGGGCCCGCGCCGGAGCGGGACAGGACCCACTCCAGCGCGGTGCGCTTGTCGGCGCCCGGCGCGGAGAGCTCCAGCAGACCGGCCGAGGAGGAGGTGCAGCCCAGGCCCAGGCGGCGCGCGAGGTCGTCGCCGACCTCGGGCGGGCAACCGACCACCATGAGGCACAGGACGTCCTGGCCCGGCGGGACGGTGGCGGACCTGCGCACCCGCGCGGCGCCGCTGACCAGGACGTCCGGCCAGTCCGGGGACAGAACGCGGTCGTGCGCGCGGTCGAGCGCCCAGACCGCGCCGGGGCAGCGCTCGGCCAGCGCGGTCACGGCGGCGGCGGCCAGCGCGGCGGGCATGGCGACGGTGCGCAGCACGCGCTCGGAGGGCAGCTCGGCCACGACCGCGCCGTTGGAGGCGACCAGGTAGCGCACCGGGGCCGCGTCGCGCAGCAGCGCCACC
>NZ_JBQGCX010000618.1:0-2359 GCF_052038725.1 Actinosynnema sp. | reverse complement strand
CCGTCCAGCGCGTGCCGCAGCGGCGTCGGGCACAGCAGCTTGTCGCTGACCAGCACGACCACCTCCGGGTTGTGGAACGCCTCCCAGGCCATGCCGGTCCGGTCGCCCGCGCACGCCGCGCCGAGCCCGGACTGCCCGGCGATCCCGCTGAACAGCGCCAGCAGGTCCGTCCGCAGGTCGCCCTGGTCCTCCGGCCCCGGCCAGCTCGGGGCGCGCTTGAGCCACGCCGCGAGCACCAGCTCGGCCCGGCTCGGCCACCGCCGGTAGATCACCGGTTTACTGGTCCTGGCGCGAGCGGCCACGCCGTCGATGGTGAGCCGGTCGTAGCCGACCTCGTCCAGCTCGTCCCAGACCGCGTCGAGGATGGCCCGCTCAAGCTCCTCGCCGCGGCGGCGCGTCTTCGCCTCGGTCACATTACCCCTTTAGATACGTTGCGTTTCTTAACCACCGGGTCTACCTTCCAATTAGACACGAAGAGTTTCCTATGGGGGAGACCGTGCTCATCCGCTTGCTCCGCGGCCACCTGAGGCCGTACCGGCGAGAACTGACCGCCGTGCTGGTGCTCCAGCTCATCGGCACGATCGCCTCGCTGTACCTGCCCAGCCTCAACGCCGACATCATCGACTTCGGGATCGCCAAGGGGGACAACGGCTACATCATGACGACCGGCGGCTGGATGCTGCTGGTCTCGCTGGTCCAGATCGCCTGTTCGGTGGGCGCCGTGTACTTCGGCGCGCGCACCGCCATGAGCTTCGGCCGGGACGTCCGCTCGGAGGTGTTCCACCGGGTCGGGTCGTTCTCGGCGCGCGAGGTCGCCCAGTTCGGCCCGTCCTCGCTGATCACCCGCAACACCAACGACGTGCAGCAGGTCCAGGTGCTGGTCGTGATGGTGTGCACCCTGCTGGTGTCCGCGCCGATCACGTGCGTGGCGGGCATCGTCATGGCGCTGCGGGAGGACGCGGGGCTGTCCTGGCTGCTGGTGGTGTGCGTGCCCGCGCTGGCGGTCTCGCTGATCCTGATCGGCCGCCGCATGGTGCCGCAGTTCCGGCTCATGCAGGAGGGCGTCGACGAGGTCAACCGGGTGCTGCGCGAGCAACTGTCGGGCATCCGCGTGGTGCGCGCGTTCGTGCGCGAGCGGCACGAGACCCGGCGCTTCGCCAAGGCCAACGCCGACCTGAGCCGCACCGCGCTGCGGGCGGGCGCGCTGATGGCGCTGGTGTTCCCGATCGTGATGCTGGTGCTGAACGGGTCCGGCGCGGCCGTGAGGTGGTTCGGCGCGGCCCGGATCGACACCGGCGAGATCCCGATAGGCGCGCTGACAGCGTTCCTGAGCTACCTGATGCAGATCCTGATGTCGGTCATGATGGCGACCTTCATGGCGATGATGATCCCGCGCGCGGCGGTGTGCGCCGAGCGCATCATGGAGGTGCTCGGCACCAACAGCTCCGTGGTCCCGGCCGCCGACCCGGTGACCGCGCTGCCCGGTCCGGCGTCGGTGGAGTTCCGCTCGGCCGAGTTCCGCTACCCCGGCGCGACCGACCCGGTGCTGCGCGACATCTCGTTCCGCGCCGAGGCCGGTCAGACCACGGCGATCATCGGCAGCACCGGCGCGGGCAAGACGACGCTGCTGTCGCTGGTGCCCAGGCTGATCGACGTCACCGGTGGCGAGGTGCTGGTGGGCGGCGTCGACGTGCGCAAGGCGGGCGCGGAGGCGCTCGGCGGCGTGATCGGCCTGGTGCCGCAGCGGGCGTACCTGTTCTCGGGCACGGTCGCCAGCAACCTGCGCTACGGCAACCCCGAGGCCACCGACGAGGAGCTGTGGGAGGCCCTGGAGGTCGCGCAGGCGCGGGGGTTCGTGGAGGCGATGGAGGGCGGTCTGGAGGCCCCGATCGCCCAGGGCGGCACGAACGTGTCCGGCGGCCAGCGCCAACGCCTGTCGATCGCGCGGGCCCTGGTCCGCAAGCCCGCCGTCTACCTCTTCGACGACGCCTTCTCGGCCCTGGACCTGGCCACCGACGCCCGCCTCCGGGCCGCCCTGCGTCCCAGGACGAGGGAGGCGGTCGTGATCGTGGTGGCCCAACGCGTGTCGACGGTCGTCGACGCGGACCGCATCGTGGTCCTGGAGAACGGAGCCGTGGTAGGCGTGGGCACCCACGCCGACCTCCTGCAAACCTGCCCAACCTACGTCGAGATCGTCGAGTCCCAACTAACCCCGGAGGCGGCGGCGTGACCACCCCATCCCGCCCCACCCCGACCCCACTGGCCACGCCACCTGGGTTCCCCACGCCAACGCCACCTTCGACACCGCCCTGGTTTCCCGCCTGGGTGTCACCTTCGACCCTGACCTGGGTTCCTGCGC
>NZ_JBQGCX010000617.1:0-1707 GCF_052038725.1 Actinosynnema sp. | reverse complement strand
GGGGTGCGGGGGGGGGGGGTGGGGGGGTGGGGCGGGCCTGGGGGGGGGTGGAGGTGTTCACCCCCCCCGGCTCCGGGTCAGTCCTCCTCGACCGGCTCGTGGGCGGTCTCCTCCGGGCGGCCCTCGCGCCAGTAGCCGCAGAAGTAGACGCGCTTGCGGTCGACGCCCAGGTCCTTCACCAAGTGCCTGCGCAGGCCCCGCACCAGGCTCGACTCCCCCGCGAGCCAGGCGTAGCCCGGCCCGTCGGGGACGCCCTCGGCGCGGATCGCCTCCAGCAGCGGGGTGTCGACGCCGCGCACCAGCCAGGTCGTGTCGACCTCGCCCTCGGTGCGCCAGTCCTGCCGGTCGCTCGCGCTCGGGACCTCCAGCACGACCCGCGCGCGCACGCCCCTCGGCAGGGACTCGACGATGCCGCCGATCGCGGGCAGCGCGGTCTCGTCGCCCGCGATGAGCTGCCAGGCGGTGTCGGCGGGCGGGGCGTAGTCGGCGCCCATGCGGGCCGGGTTCTCCGGGACGTGGTGGGCGTTCGGGGCGAGGATGACGGTGCGGTCGCCGACCGCGGCCCTGCCCGCCCAGGTGGAGGCGGGGCCGGTGTCGCCGTGGCGGACGAAGTCGATGTCGATCTGGCCGTGGCGCACCGCGCGCAGCGTGTAGGTGCGCATCGCCGGGCGCTCGCGGTCGGGCAGCTCGCGGAAGCGGGTGTACCAGTCGGCACCGGTCGGCACGGTCAGGCCCGCCTGGCCGGACCTGGGGAAGAACAGCTTGATCCGCTGGTCGGGGCCCCAGGTGCGCACGTCGCGCAGCGCGGGGCCGCCGAAGGTCACCCGCACCATGCTGCGGCCGAGCGCCCTCGTGGCCAGCACCTCGGCGTCGAAGTGCCGGAACGGTTCCGTCGTCGGGTTCGCCATGACCTCTGCTGCCATGACATTAGGCTAGCCTCACCTATTGCCGAATGGAGTAACCGGGGGCGGCGAACGCCACCGGGAGTGGGTCCCGCTGGCCGCGTCCTGGTCGGTCTCACCCGAACGCGGCAGCGGGAACCCGCAGCTCAGGCCGTCCTCGCCAGCAGGTCGGCGAAGCGGTCCAGCGCCTCGGACGGCTCGTCCACGACGTACGACAGGTCAACGAACAGGTCGTCGAACCCGGCTTGCGCCGAGGCCAGCGCGGTGTCCGCGAGGGCGCTCAGCGGGGTGTCGCGGCCCGCGTTGAGGCGGAGCACGGCCGGGGTGGGCACGCCGATCTGCTCGCGGGCGGCCACGAGCGGGGCCGGGTCCTGCGCGGTGGCACCGACCTGGAGGATCGGCAGCCAGCCCGCGCCGCGCCGGGCGATGCGCTGGAGCGCGGTCTTCGAGAAGCCGCCCAGGTGCACCGGGGGCTTGCGGGCGGGCTTGAGGTCCACGTAGCCGGCCGGGACCGAGTGGTGCTCGCCCTCGTAGGACAGGACGTCGGCGGTCCAGGCCAGGTCGATCAGGTCAAGGGCCTCGTCGAAGCGCGCGCCCCTGCCCTTCCACGGGACGCCGGACGCCCGGTACTCGTCGGGTGACCAGCCGATGCCGAACCCCGGCAGCAGCCTGCCGCCGCTGAGCAGGTCGATCGAGGTGAGCAGCCTGGCGAGGGCCACCGGCTGGTACCAGGGCAGGTTCAGCACGCTGCTGCCGAGGGTGGCGGTGGAGGTGTGCGTGGCGACCGCCGAGAGCAGCGCGAACG
>NZ_JBQGCX010000616.1:0-3597 GCF_052038725.1 Actinosynnema sp. | reverse complement strand
TGGCATCGAGGCCCGCATGCACGACACCACGCTGTACACGTCGATGTTCCGCTTCGACGAGACCCTGCTTGCCAGCCCCCACACCTTCGGCACTGCCGCCAGCCACTCACCCGTCCTGCACCTGAGACGGATCGACGGAGGCCGGCTGTTCACGAACTACCTCAGCTCCTACGAACGTGTCTGGGAGCAGGCGGCCGAGCCTCCTGAGCCATGGCGCGCAAGGACTACATCGACAACCCCGACGCCCCGGCCGCGAACAGCGTCGTTCCCTCCGTTGTCGCCGTCGTCCTCGACGAGCACGGCCGGCTGCCCCTGATCCACAAGACCGACAACGACCTGTGGGCCCTACCCGGAGGCGGACACGAGATCGGGGATTCCATCGCCGACACCGTCGTCCGCGAGGTCAAGGAAGAGACTGGCTACGACGTCGAGGTCACCGGCATCAGCGGCACCTACACCAACCCCCGTCACGTCATGGCGTATGACGACGGCGAGGTCCGCCAGCAGTTCTCAATCTGCTTCCGAGCACGCCTCATCGGGGGCGGCGCAAGAACAAACAGCGAGTCCAAGGCCGTGGAGTGGGTGGACCTCCGCGACGTGGACACCCTACCCATGCACCCCTCGATGCGGGAACGAATACGCCACGGCCTGGCTGACAATGGCCAGATTCATATCGGTTGACGCCGCTAGCGCCCTCGCCTCTGTCCTTACACGGCTCTTCGCAGTTAAGCGTGATCACCCGGTCGTGAGGGGCTCGTGGCCCTGCGCTGGGATGGGTGTTGCTGAGACATCCGCCCAGAAGAGGACCACGAGCCGTGAACGAGGCTACGGGCTCGCTGCGTGACGCTGCGAGCGTGCTGTTCGACCTGCCCGGACATCGAGTGATGGGCGCCGTGGACCGTGACGACGGCGCGCGGGAGGTGCTCGTGGCCTCGACCGCGGCAGAGGCCGCGTGCCCCGGCTGCGGCGTGTTGTCCAGCCGGGTCCATCAACGCGTCCGGCAGCGGCTGAGAGACGTCCCGGTCGCTGGCGCCGTGGACGTTGTACTGGTGCGCCGGCGGTTCGCCTGCGCCGAGCAGCAGTGCGCCCGACGGACGTTCGTCGAGGTCACCGACCAGGTCCCGGCCCGTGCCCGGTTGAGCACCCGGCTGCGTCAGCTGCTGCTCGCGGCGGTCGTGGGCTCGGGTCGGGTCGTCGCGGAGGTTGCCGCGGGGCATCGGGTGTCGTGGTGGACCGTGCAGGCGGTCGTGAACGCGGCCGCGGAACGGCTCGTCGACCCCGACGACGTCATCGTCCGCCGCCTCGGGATCGACGAGCACAGGTACCGCTCGGTCCGGTTCTTCCGCGACGCCGTCAGCGGGTCGTGGCGTCGCTACGAGCCTTGGATGACGACGTTCGTGGACACGACCACCGGTCGGGTCCTGGGTGTGGTCGATGGCCGCGACAGCGCCTCCGTCGCCGCCTGGCTTGCCGCGCGCAGCACCGCCTGGCGCGAGCAGGTCGAGGTCGTGGCGATCGACCCGTCCGCGGCGTTCCGCAAGGCCCTGCGCCAGCACCTGCCCCGCGCGGCGGTCAGCGTCGACGCGTTCCACCTGGTCAAGCTCGCCAACGACGCCCTGACCCAGGTCCGCCAACGCGTCAGCCGCGAGCAGAAGCAGCGCCGTGGCCGGACCATCGACCCGACCTGGGCCAACCGGCGCCTCCTTCTGCGCGCCGGCAACACCTTGCCCGCTCGAGGTCTGGCGCGGCTGGAGGCGACGTTGCGCAGCGACGACCCGACCGACGAGATCAGTGCGGCCTGGGCGGTCAAGGAGCAGCTGCGCCGGCTGCTGCGCGCTGGTGACCTGGCGGACGCGAACCACCAGCGGCTCCTGCTCACCTACTACGTCGACGTCGCCGCGATGTCCGAGACCACCCGCCTGTTGGCGACGGTCAACACCTGGTGGGACGCGATCGAGGTCCTCATCGTCACCGGCGTCACCAACGCCCGCACCGAGGCCGCGAACACCAGCATCAAGCAGCTCAAGCGGAGCGGGCGCGGCTACCGGAACCCGGCCCACTACCGGGCTCGTATCCTCCTGGCCAGTGCCGCCCGAAGCGCGGCATGAACACCCACCTCAGCGCCCGACATCACGCGGAACTACGAAGAGCCAGTTTCGGCGAGCTTGAGGTGTCCGGTCGTCCCGGGTCGAAGCACCACAATCCCTTGGTGGGGCTCTGCCCCGGACCCCGGGCCTCGGCTCCGGGATGCGTGAACGGCACAAGGGCAGTGATCCCGCCGCGCCGACCGTCCGAAGGTCAGCCGCTCTGACTCCGGGCCGACGCGACGGGATCACCACCCAGGCGACAGGTGTCGGGGGAGACCCCCGAGGGTCTCGCCCGTTGGCTTGGTGGGCGCCGCCGTCGCCGTTGGGCACAACCAGGGCACAAGAGTGGCCAAGCAGCCGTCAATGGCTGTCAGGTCCCGACAAGCATTTCCGCAGGCCTGGCCTGTGGTTGACCCACAGCAGCAAGGTGCGAAACCCCTCTACCTCCGCCTCATAATCCGTGGGTCGTGGGTAAGCCCCACCTGCCCTACGGCACCCCGTGCCAGGCCCTGACCGGCCCCCAGGGGGTCAGGGTGCATCGGTGACGGAACACTCCGGCGTGTCGCCGTCATGGGTGCACTCTCGGGGCCGGCGCGGTCGCTCAGGTCTGCTGGGCCAGCTCACGCCAGCGGCGCACCACGTCCGGCGGGGGCCCGACCACGGTGACCGGGTCGCCGGTGCCGCGGTCGAGGACGGTGGTGGCGTCGAAGCGGCCGGCCGGGCGTACGTCGGTGACCTCGTGCCACGGCACGTGCCGGCGGCCGCGGCGGCCCAGGCGCACCCCGGTCGCGTCGGCCCGCACCTGCACGGGGGGCCACCACCGCCGCACCGGCCGGGCGAGGACCGCCACGAGCGGGAGCAGCGCCAGCACGAGGACCACCAGCTCCACCAGGCCCAGGCCGAGGCCCCTCATCAGGCCTTGCGTCGCGACCTGCGTCAGCGCGATGGCCAGCCACGGCCCGCCGCCCGGGGTGGCCTCGGTGACCTGCCACGACTGCGGCAGCGCGTCCGCGGGCGCGGCCCCGGCCGCGACGCCCTCGCGCCACCGCTCGACCGTTCCGCCCGGCACGTTCGGCGGCAGCCGCACCAGCGCCCCGTCGTGCAGCTCCAGGTGGGTGTCGACGTGGTCCACCCCCAGGCCGCCCCGGCTGCGGGCCCGGCGCAGCTCGTGCCACGGGAACGACCGCTGCCCGTGGGGCGCGTGCAGCCGCAGCGCCCCGGCGTCGGCGCTGAGCCGCCGGGGCGTGCGCCGGTCGAACCACCACAGCACCCCGGCGGCGAGCCCGAGCAGCAGGCTCAGGGCCGACAGCTCCCACTCCTGGGGCCGGGTGCCGACCAGGGCCCCCACGGCGCCCGCCGCCCCCAAGGTGACGACGTACCCGACGGCCCACCACGGCGAGCGCCGCGGGATGAGCTCCACCGTCGCCCCCCCCACCCCCACATCCCACCAGCCGCAGCCGCCGGGCGCGCCGTGTCGCCGACCCCGCGCGGCAGGCTGCGCGTCGACGAC
>NZ_JBQGCX010000615.1:0-3376 GCF_052038725.1 Actinosynnema sp. | reverse complement strand
TGTCGCCAGGGCAGATCGCCGCGCTGGTCGCCGCCGGCGCGTTCGTGCTGCTTGTGCTGCTCATGGGGATCGCCCTCTTCAAGCTCGGGCGCACGCTCGACGAGGCGACGATCGCCATCCGCAAGGCGCACCAGAACAGCGACCCGATCTTCAGCGGCGCCAACGCCACGATCACGCACGTCAACACCCAGTTGGAGCGCGTGGACGGCATCACCGCCAACGCGCGTGCGGTGACCGGCAACGTGTCCGCGCTGACGTCCCTGTTCACCGCCACCCTCGGCGGACCCCTGGTCAAGGCCGCCGCGCTGTCCTACGGCGTGAGCAAGGCCGTCCGGTCCCGCCGCAAGGCCGCCGAGGCCAGGGTGAACAAGCACGCCGCGCGTCGCACGCGCAGGGGGAACCGATGAGCAGGCTGTTCTGGCTCGGGGTCGGGGTCGCCGCGGGCGTCCTCGCCACCCGCAAGGCCAACCAGGCCGCCCACGCCGCCACGCCCGCGGGCATCGGCGCGAACGTGGGCGAGGGCCTGCGCGAGCTGGCCACCGCCATCGGCTCCTTCGGCGCCGAGGTGCGCGCGGGCATGGTCGAGCGCGAGCACGTGCGGCTGGAGAGGGTCGTGGGGCAGACGGGCCACACCCCGGGTCGGCGCGCGCGCCGGGCTAACGAGTGACGTGGTGCGCCGCGCCGCGCAAGGAAGACCGCCACCACAGCCAAGGACCCGACCGTGCAGACACACGAGATCATCAAGCGCTTCCGCGAGCACTTCGAGAACGCCGGGCACGCCGTCGTCCCCAGCGCCTCCCTGCTGCTGGACGACCCGAACCTGCTGTTCGTCAACGCGGGCATGGTGCCCTTCAAGCCCTACGTCCTCGGTGAGGCCCCGTCGCCGCACAAGCGCGCCACCAGCGTGCAGAAGTGCGTGCGCACCCCGGACATCGACGAGGTCGGCAAGACCACCCGCCACCTGACGTTCTTCCAGATGGCGGGCAACTTCTCGTTCGGCGACTACTTCAAGGAAGACGCCATCCGGCTCGCCTGGGACCTGGTCACCAAGTCCCAGGACGACGGCGGCTACGGCTTCGACCCCGAGCGCCTGTGGGTCACCGTCTACCTGGACGACGACGAGGCCGCCGACCTGTGGCAGAAGATCGCCGGTCTGCCGCCGGAGCGCATCCAGCGCCGGGACGTCGAGGACAACTACTGGTCCATGGGCGTCCCCGGCCCGTGCGGCCCGTGCTCGGAGATCTACTACGACCGCGGCCCCGAGTTCGGCGCCGAGGGCGGCCCGGTCGTGGACGAGGACCGGTACCTGGAGATCTGGAACCTGGTCTTCATGCAGAACGAGCGCGGGGCGGGCGGCGCCAAGCGCGACTACCCGATCCTGGGCGAGCTGCCGTCCAAGAACATCGACACCGGCATGGGCGTCGAGCGGGTGGCGTTCCTGCTGCAGGGCGTGGACAACGTCTACGAGACCGACCTGGTGCGGGCCGTCATCACCAAGGCCGAGGAGCTGTCCGGCCGCAAGTACGGCGACAACCCGACGGACGACGTCCGCTTCCGGGTCATCGCCGACCACGCGCGCTCCGGCGTGCTGCTCGTCGGCGACGGCGTCACCCCCGGCAACGAGGCCCGCGGCTACGTGCTGCGCCGCCTGCTGCGCCGCATCGTGCGCTCCTCGCGCCTGCTGGGCGTGACCGAGCCGGTGCTCCAGACGTTCGCCGCCGTCGTGCGCGACACCATGGGCCCCTCCTACCCGGAGCTGGTCAGCGGGTTCGCCCGCATCGAGCAGGTCCTCAAGGCCGAGGAGGACACGTTCCTGCGCACGCTGGACGCGGGCTCCCGGATCTTCGAGACCGCCGCGGGGGCGGTGAAGTCGCAGGGCCGCGCGATCCTGCCCGGTGACAAGGCCTTCCAGCTGCACGACACCTACGGGTTCCCGATCGACCTCACCCTGGAGATGGCCTCCGAGGCCGGTCTGACGGTGGACGAGGACGGCTTCCGCAAGCTCATGGCCGAGCAGCGCGCCCGCGCCAAGGCCGACGCGGCGGGCAAGAAGACCGGCCACGGCGACCAGACGGTGTACCGCGAGCTGCTGGAGCTGGGCGCCACCGAGTTCACCGGCTACACCGAGCTGGCCAGCGAGGCCGTGCTGCGCGGCATCGTGTCCGGCGGCAAGCGGGTCAAGTCCGCCCGCGAGGGCGACATCGTCGAGGTCGTGCTCGACCGCACCCCCCTGTACGCCGAGTCCGGCGGCCAGGAGAGCGACGCGGGCGTGATCGTCTCCGGCGGCGCCGAGCTGGAGGTCGTGGACGTCCAGAAGGTCGCCCGCAAGCTGTGGGTGCACCAGGTCCGCGTGGTCTCCGGCGAGATCGCCGAGGGCGAGAAGGTCGAGGCGCGCGTCGACGCCGAGTGGCGCGTCGGGGCCCGCCAGGGGCACTCGGGCACGCACGTCGTGCACGCCGCCCTGCGCCAGGTGCTCGGCCCGTCCGCGCTCCAGTCCGGCTCGTACAACAAGCCCGGCTACCTGCGGCTCGACTTCGCCTGGACCGGCGGCCTGTCCGAGTCCACGCGCAGCGAGATCGAGGAGGTCTCGAACCTGGCGGTCCGCAAGGACCTGCCGGTGAGCGTGGTCTACACCGACATGTCCGGCGCCCAGGAGATGGGCGCGGTCGCGCTGTTCGGCGAGACCTACGACGAGACCGTGCGCGTGGTCGAGATCGGCGGGCGGTGGTCGCGCGAGCTGTGCGGTGGCACGCACGTCGAGCACTCCTCGCAGATCGGCCCCATCACCGTCATCGGCGAGTCGTCGGTCGGCTCCGGGGTGCGACGGCTGGAGGCCTACGTCGGCATCGAGGCGTTCAAGTACCTCGCCCAGGAGCGGGCGCTGGTGCAGAACGTGGCCTCCATGCTGAAGGTGCCCGACGCCGAGGTGCCCGCCCGCGTCGAGGCGCTGGTCGAGCGGCTGCGCGCGGCCGAGAAGGAGCTGGAGAAGGTCCGCTCCGCCCAGCTCGTGGCCTCCGCCGGGTCGCTGGTCTCGCAGGCGCTGGACGTGCGCGGCGTGTCCGTGCTCGCGCTGGCCCTGCCGGAGGGCACCTCCGGCGGCGACGTGCGCGCGATCGCCAGCGAGGTGCGCGGCCGGATGGCCGACAAGCCCGGCGTGGTCGCGCTGTTCGCCCCGGACGGCGAGAAGGTCAGCTTCGTCGTCGCCACCACGGCGGGGGCCCGCGACCTGGGTCTCGCCGCGGGCAAGCTCGTGCCCGCCTTCGCGCCCGCCGTCGGCGGCCGTGGCGGCGGCAAGCCCGACCTGGCCCAGGGCGGTGGCACCAACCCGGCGGGCGTGCCGCAGGCCGTGGCCGCCGTGCTCGCCGAGGTGGAACGC
>NZ_JBQGCX010000614.1:0-11265 GCF_052038725.1 Actinosynnema sp. | reverse complement strand
GCCCGCGTCGGCGCCGATGAGGCAACCGGGGTTGTCCGCGTCGGACGAGGCCATGACCAGCGGCCCCGCAGGGAACCGCGTACAACGGGTAACGCCAGAGTCAACGACAGCGAACTAAGACTTTGACCGCGCGCACTCAAGCTGACAGGAACTCGCCTCATGACCTGGCTGACCTTCATCTCGCAGATGACCAGTGCATTGGTTTGGCCAGTAGTTGTCTTGATCATCGTGCTTGTTCTCCGCAAGCCGATCGGGCAGCTCCTCACGGATCCTGGTTTGAAGAAGATCAAAGCTTGGCAGTTCGAAGCTGAACTGGACCGGGTCCGAAGTCAGGCGGTCGAACAGCTCGAAACTGCTAGCCCCCCGGACGAGGCTCCCCGAGTGATAGCGGAGGAACTAGCGGCTGACGTGAGTCAGGCGCCAGTTGTCGCAGTGCTCGAAGCCCACAGAGCCATCGAACGCGAGCTACGTGACATCGTTGCGAGCTCAGGAGAAACCACGACTCGCGCGTCCGCCGCAGGTCTCGCGCGCCTCGCCGCCAAGAAGGGGCTCATTTCCGAAGCCTCTGTGCGGTCGGTGGAGGGTGTTAGCCACCTGCGAAACCTCGCAGCTCACGGCAACGCAAGAGCCATTACGAGCGAGCAAGCAGCCGAGTATGTCCAACTCGCTGACGCGGTGCTCTACGCGATCAAGGGCGATTATCGCCGTACGAAAGCCGGGACGAGCGCAGACGACTCGGCTTGATCAAGCTGGGCACGGCGCTCGGCTGCCGCGCCTGTGGACAGCTCAACACCTTGACGGCGTCGACCAGCCCACAGGCTTGCCCAGGGAACATGCACGGACCAGGAAGCGCGGAACGCCGACTGACGGCCCTGAACTAGCAGGTCAGGTGGCGCTTCAAGGGCGGACCCGGAGATTCTGCGCAAGGATCTCCGGGCCAGCTACGCAGCAAGATCAAAGCCCTGACTTACCCCTCACAAACGACGGCAGACAGCCATAGGTGACAGTCCACACTGGTCGTTTGCACTCAAAAATTGTTCAGCTAGGAGCAGTAACCAGCAGACGACGATAGTCAACAATGAGGCAAGATCCACAACCTTCGGGTTCAGGGTTCGAGTCCCTGGCGGCCCACCAAAGCCCGAGGTCACACCTCTCGGGTGTTCGGGAGCGGGATCGGGGCACCGCCGGTTCACCGCTCTGCGGCGTCTCCCCGATAGCGCCGAGGCGCTTGTCCGGTCAGGCCCTGCGCCGCACGTGCGCGTTCCAGGTCGGCGCGGCACCTTCACCACGGGGCGAGCAGCTCGCGCACGGCGACCGCGAGGCTCCCCACCTCGCGCAGCGCTATCCGGATTGCGGGCGCCGCTTATCCGGGACGCGCTTTTGGTGAGAACCGCGACCGGCGATCCGGCTTATCCGCTTTTATGCGTGGCCTCCCGGTATTTCGAGAGCCACCCTGTGCGGTGAACGGCCGAGCACCGGCAGCACAACGCACAGGAGAACGCGTGACCGAGCGCATCAATCACCCGGCCCACTTCGACGAGAACGCCGAGGCGGTGGTCATCGAGCAGGTGACGATCGACGATCGCGAGGTCGTGCGCGAGGCGCGGCGGTGGACCTCCGGCAGGCGCGGCCCCCTCGTGGAGGACCACGACGCGCTCACGGGCGCCGACCTGACCAGCTACGTCACCGAGGTGATGCGCATCGGCGCCCACGCGCTGAGCGTGACGGGGCAGGCCCAGGAGACCCAGGCGCTCGGGCGGCTGCTGAAGGAGGCCGAGGACAAGGCCACCGCTTCCAGCGCCCACGCCGCCGAGCTCACGGCGCGCGCGGCGCGGGAGGCGTCCGAGACCGTCAGAAAGGCAGCGCACGACGCCAAGACCGCCATCGCGGACGCGGACACGCGGAACCGCAAGGAGCTCACCGCGGCGGTGACGGCCGCGAAGGAGGAGCTGAACGCCGAGCTGCGCCGCATCTTCGCCGGGGAGAGCCCGGAGCTGGTCGAACGCCTCCGGCCGGTGCTCGACAAGTTCGGCGCCGAGCTCGACTCGAAGGCGAGCGCGGGCACGGCCGAGCTGCTGGCCAGGGCCACCAGGCAGTTCGACCCCTCGGACCCGACCTCCCCCATCGCGAAGCACACCGCCGAGCTCTCCGCCCAGCAGGCGCGGCTCACCCAGCAGCTGGCCGCGCAGCACGCCGAGCTGACCGGCAAGATCGAAGAGGTCTCGACGGTGCTGCGCGTCCACGAGGCCACCACCGCCCTCGCCAGGGTCACGCCGCTCAAGGGCGGGTCCTACGAGGGCTCGGTGCGCGCCGTGCTGGCAGGCATCGCGGCCGGTCTCGGCGACGACTACACCGACACCAGCACCCGAACCGGGCAGCTGCCCCGGTGCAAGAAGGGTGACGGCGTGCTCAGCCTGAACGACGGCGCCACGCGGGTCGTCGTCGAGATGACCGACTCGACCCGCACTGGCTGGTCCGACTACCTCGCCGACGCCGAGCGCAACCGCGACGCCGTCGCCTCACTGGGGCTGGTCCGCACCTCCGAGCAGAACAACGGGCAGACCATCCGGATGATCGGCGCCCAGCGGCTCGTGCTGGCGTTCGACCCGGACAACGACAACCCGGACCTCCTGCGCACCGTGGTCATGCTGCTGCGGACGACCGCCCTCGCGACCACGAGCCGCAAGGGCGTCCACGAGGTCGCCACGGCGGAGGAGAAGATCGCCGAGGCGGTCGTCCAGCTGGAGAAGATCGACGCGATCAAGAAGGAGTCCGCGACGATCCAGCGGTCCGCCACGAGGATCGACAACGGGTGCACCGCGCTGAACTCGGCCGTGCGACGCCTGCTCGGCGAGGCCATCGACGCGCTGGCGGGCGCCCACTCGACCGGTCCGGAACTCGTCAGCGCGACCAAGTCCCACGGCGCCGCCTGACCTGGGGAACGGGTGGGGCGCCACCACGCGGTGGCGCCTCACCGCTTTTCCGGCAATCGCAGTCACCCGCAACGGAGAACTCCTCCGAAGCGACTGGAAGTCGAACCCCGAGGAGGATCGTGCCCATTCCTGATGAATCTTCTGAGCAGAAGTCCGAAGCCCCGTGGACACCCGTCGTCGCCAGTTCCTTCGACGGGCCGCACTGGCACGGGAACCAGGTCCAAGCCTCGCTCGACAGGGTCGCGCGAGCGCCGGGGAGCGCGGAGATGGCCATTCAGGCGCAGGTCGAGACCATGGTGCTCGTGCACTCGATCCGGCGCATCCTGCTGTGGACCGCGGTCATCATCCCGCTGATCCTCATCGGGACGACGGTGGCGCTGGCCATCGCCGGGGAAGCCGCAGGCTGCACCCCCTCGTACTACAAGACCTGCTGATCGAACCTCAGCACCGGTTTCACGCAGCGCCCCGTCGACGCGTCCTCCGCCGCCCTCTCGATCTGCTCGAACGGGTACTCCCCGATCAGCCGCTCGACCGGCAGGACGCCCTGGCGGTGCAGGGCCACCAGGTCCGGGATCAGGGTCCTCGGGGCCGCGTCGCCCTCGATCACGCCTCGGACGCGGATGCCGTTGTGCACCAGCGTCCTCAGGTCCAGCTCCACCTTGCCGCCCAGGCCGACCAGCGCCAGCGTCCCCCTCCGGCGCAGCGCCCCCACCGCCTCGCCGATCGCGTCCGCCCGGCCCGTCGTGTCCACCGCGTGGTGGGCGCCGCCGCCGGTCAGGTCCGCGAGCGGCGTTCCCGGTGGGACCGCCGCCGCCGCGCCCAGGGACAGCGCCAGCGCGCGCCTGGACTCCACCGGTTCCACCACGACAGTGCGGCACCCGCGCACGGTCGCCGCCAGCAGCGCGCTCAGGCCCACCCCGCCCGCGCCGTACACCACCAGCGACTCGCCGGGGGCCGCGTTCAGAACGGTGAAGACCGTCCCCGCCCCCGTCTGGACGCTGCACCCCAGCGGCGCGGCCACCGCGGGGGGCAGATCGGCGGGCACCTTCACCACGCTGCTCTCGTGCGCCACCGCGTGCGTCGCGAAGCTCGACTGGCCGAAGAACCCGCCGTACACCGGCTTCCCCGCTCGACGAAGCGCGGTGCTGCCGTCCTCCCGGACGCCCCGCGCGTTCGCCCCCGCGTGCAGGCAGTACGCGTTCCACCCCGCCGCGCACTCCGCGCACCGGCCGCAGCTCCGGTAGCTCAGGCACACCGAATCCCCCACCACCACGGAGCCGACCCCCGCGCCGACCGCCTCCACGACCCCGGCGCCCTCGTGGCCGAAGACCATGGGCAACAACCGCTCCGGCCACGTCCGGCGCACCAGCAGGTCCGTGTGGCACACGCCCGCCGCCAGCACCCGCACCACGACCTCGTCCGGCCTCGGCTCGTCCAGCTCCACCTCGCGCACCTCGAACGGCCCGCCGGGGCGTTCGACCAGGGCAGCGCGGGCGCGGCGGGTCACGCGCGCTCCAGCACGAAGTAGTAGTGCTTCCCCCCGTCCAGCACGCCCTTGCCGTTCATCACCCCGAGCACCGCGCGCTCGTCGAGCCGCTTGAAGTGGTCCAGCACCGGCCTGCCGTCGTAGACCATCGTCGCGGTCGCCTCGCCCCGGAACTCGACCGTCCACAGGCTCGCCCCGCCCCCGGCCAGCTCCTCGTTCGCGTACAGCCCGCCGTCGGCGTCCCGGCACACCAGGGGCGTCACGTCGGTCAGCGACGTGAACGTCTTGCCGTACCACCCGGCCTTCTCCAGGTTCCCCTCGAAGCTGTGGCCGCTCGCGAACTCGCTGCCGCGCCAGTCCCCCAGCAGCTCCTCCGGCGCCACGGTCGGCAGCGCCGCCCACAGGGCGTCCAGCTCCTCGACCGTCGTGCGACCACCCGCCCGGCGGATCTCGGCGATGCGGGCACGAGCCTCGTCGGCGGTCATCCGAACCTCCCGGACACGGGGAACAGGGGCACCAGACCTGACAAATTAGACCGACACTGTCAGGTTGTCAGCCCCCGAACGGTCAGCTCCACCAGGCGGCGCAGCAACACCTCCTGCCGCTCGACCCCGCCCAGGTGCAGCGTGATCCCCTTGACCCCGTAGAACAGCACCCCGGCCACCTCGTCCACCCCGGCGCACGGCCCCAGCACGCCCTCCAGGACCTCGATCATCCGCCGCTCGAAGAGCGTCCACTGCTCGACCGCCCGCTGCTGCGTCTCGTCGATCAGCTCGGCCTGGAACACCTCGCCCGCGTGCATCCGCAGCACCAGCCCGAGCACCGCGGTCAACCGCTCGGCCACCCCACCGGGCCCCCGCGCCGCAGCCTCGGCCCGCTCCAGGAAACCCTCCAGCGCCCACTGCACGGCCTCCCGGAAGATCTCCTCCTTGCCCCGGTAGTACTGGTACAGCGCGGGCCGGGAGACGTCCGCGGCTGCGGCGATCGCGTCCACGGACGTCCGCCGGTAGCCGTACCGGGCGAAGCAGGACACCGCCGCGCGCATGTAGCGCTCTCGCCGCTGATCGGGTGATGTCGCCACCGGACGACTGTAACCAGCGGGAAGGCGCGGGGGCGGTCACGCGGGCAGCAGCTCCGCGACGCCCGCCACCAGGTCCGCCCGCGCCGCGCCGTCCGGGGTCCACCGGACGACGCGGGTGGTGGACGCGTGGCGCGCCGCCCACTCGCGCGCCAACCCGGTCAGGCCCGAGGCGGTGACCACGACCAGGCCGGTGGCGCCCGGCCTCCCGCGCCGCTCCAGGTCGAGGCGCTGGAGGGAGGCCGCGTCCACGGCGCACCCGCCGTCGAGCACGACGACGGCCACCGCCGCACCACCGCGCTCGACCACGTGGTCCGGGTTCCCGCCCTCGACCGCCACGACCGTGAACGGCCCCCCGGCCAGCGCCGCCGCCACCTGCTCGCGGATCGGGCCGGGTGGCGCCTGACCGGCGTTCACGGCCTGCGCCACCCCGTCCTCGACCTGGAGCAGCTTCCGCTCGACCCGCGCGAACGGCGCGACGAGGACCGTCGCGCCGCCCAGCTCCAGGCACAGCCCCCGCCAGTAGTCGTCGTCCACGAACCACCCCAGCACGAGCAGGACCACGCCGAGGGCGATGAGCACCGGTGCGAGCCCCCGGCACGAGCGCCCGCTACGACGCGACGCGCTGCTCATCCACCTGCACCAGGCCGACCGGCCCCTTGGGGTTGCTCCCAACGCGGATCCGCAGCACCTGCCCCACCCGGTAGTTGAGCGGCGCGTCGGGCCCGAGGTCGACGAACAGGTCCCGCCGGAAGCCCTTGCCGTCGCGGGCGTCCAGGAAGCCGTACTTCTCCCTGACCCTGAGCAGCTCCACGTCGAGCAGGGCCCCGAGCGGCACGGTGACGTTGGCCCTGGGGTTACGCCCGCCGTCGGGCTGCGGCTCGGCCAGGAAGAACACCTCGTCCCCCGGCGCGAGGTCCACGACGCCCCGAACGAGGTTGTCCCGGTGCAGGTAGTAGGTGCCCCCGTTCCGACCGCTCGCGAACCCGCTGCCCTTGACCGAGTCCCACCTGGTCACCCGGCCCACGACCCACGGGTCCTGCTCGTTGCCCCGCGCGGGGCGGACGGCGGGCGGTGGCGGGGTCGGCGCCTGGCCCTGCGGCGCGGTCATGTCGGTGACCATGCTCGACTTCACGCCGAACGGCTGCGCGTCCCAGAGCACCTCGCGGTAGTCGATCGAGGAGCCCGCGTTGGGCAGCTTCTGCGGCGCCCCGAGATATCCGCGGCCCTCACGGCTCACGGCGTTCCCGTAGATGGAGAAGACCTCCATCATGTTGGCCGCGCTCACCGTTTCCTCGTCGACGAAAACCGCGCCGGGACTGCCGCCGAGCGCGAGTCGCTCGACCTGGTCCACCGAGGTTCCGATGAAGTCCTGCTGCTGGCCGTTGACGAACGGCACGACTTTGCCCGTGGTGATGCCGACCGAGCAGTTGCAGAGGTAGGTGTTGTCCCGCTTCGCCTCCCTCAACCGCTCCTGGATGGCGATGGCGGCGTTGATGGCCTGCGCCGCCTGCACCACCGGGAAGGTGGCGATCACGCCCGACGAGAGGTACTTGCACACGGTCCCGCCGTTGCGGGTGACGGACTCGGTGACCTGGTCGAAGAACCAGCCGAAGGTCGGCAGCCAGCTCACCTCGGCGCTGGAGGTCTTCAGCTCCGTGGCGCCCGTCAGGTCGACGTGCATGACGACGACGGACACCTTGGCGGTGTTGTTGAAGGCATCGCGCAGAATCTCCACTTTTCACGATCCTCTCACCGGAAAGCGGCAGCACGGCGCCGTGAAGCGCGCGCGGCGACTCTGGGGGGTGGCCGGAAATCCCCGAGCGGGGGCCGGTCCACGACGGAAGGACACATGGTGCTTGAAAATTTCACATTGTCACTAGCCGTATCGAGGCTTTTCGGCCGAGCGTTATCCACGTGATCACCGGTCACCCGAACAGATCAACAAGCGACAAAAACGCCACCCCCGCACAACTGCCCGTAGAAAGCACTCCCCGGCCGAGGACCCCGCCCCCCGTTCGAGGGAGCCGTCCCACCACCCCCACCCCGTGTCCACCACGAGCGGAAAGCGGTGGAACGGCGGGCGTGGGACCCGGCTGCGGCTAGCCTGGTCGGCGTGGCTGCTCCCCCTCCCTCGCTGAAGATCGGCCGGTACTCGGTCGACCCGGCCGTCGTGCTCGCCCCGATGGCGGGCATCACGAACATCGCCTTCCGGCAGCTGTGCCGGGAGTTCGGGAGCCCCGGCTCGCTCTACGTCTGCGAGATGATCACCGCCCGCGCCGTGGTGGAGCGCGACTCCAAGACCATGGAGATGCTGGCGTTCGGCCCCGACGAGCACCCCCGCTCGATGCAGCTCTACAGCGTCGACCCGGTGTCCATGTCCGAGGCCGTCAAGCTGATCACCGGCGAGGACCGGGCCGACCACATCGACATGAACTTCGGCTGCCCCGTCCCCAAGGTCACCCGCAAGGGCGGCGGGGCGGCGCTGCCGTACAAGCGGAAGCTGTTCCGGGAGATCGTGCGGGCCGCCGTGCGCGCCGCCGAGCCCGCGGGCGTCCCGGTGACCGTGAAGTTCCGCATCGGCATCGACGACGAGCACCTCACCTACCTGGACGCGGGCCGCATCGCCGAGGACGAGGGCGCGCAGGCCGTCGCGCTGCACGCCCGCACGGCCGCGCAGCGCTACTCCGGCACCGCCGACTGGTCGGCCATCACCCGGTTGAAGGAGGCGGTGACCTCCATCCCGGTGCTCGGCAACGGCGACATCTTCAGCGCCCAGGACGCCCTCGACATGGTCGCCCGCACCGGCTGCGACGGGGTCGTCGTCGGTCGGGGCTGCCTGGGCAGGCCGTGGTTGTTCGGCGAGCTGCAGGCCGCCTTCCGGGGCGAGCCGCTGCCCGCGCCGCCGACGCTGGGCAAGGTCGCCGACATCCTCTGGCGGCACGGCGCGCTCCTGGCCGACTACCTCGGCGAGGAGAAGGGCGTCCGGGACCTGCGCAAGCACGTGGCCTGGTACCTGAAGGGCTTCCCGGTCGGCGGCGACCTGCGCCGGTCGCTGGCCATGGTCAGCACGCTGGCCGAGCTCCAGGACCTGGTCGGCCAGCTCGACCGCACCGCCGGGTACCCGGCCGACGCAGACGGGCCCCGCGGCCGACAGGGTTCCCCCGCTCGGGTGATCCTGCCGGAGGGCTGGCTGGACGACCCGGAGGACGCCGCGGTGCCCGAGGCCGAGGAGATGCACTCGGGTGGCTGAGCTGGCGCGCGGCGCGGCGCTGCTGGTCGGGGCGCTGCTGGTGGCGGGGTGCTCCGGCGCGGTGGCGGGGACGGCGGCGCCGATCCGGTTGAGCGACTCGGACCGGGGCCTGGTGCGGAACTACTTCGACGACCTCAACTCGGCGGGCGAGCAGGGCGTGGAGAAGCAGCACGCGCTGCTGGAGGAGACCCAGCACCCGGACTACCGCGACCAGGGCTGCCGACCGCCCGACGGGACGATCGCCTACCGCCCCGCGATGGGCACGTTGCGCCTGGACAACGAGTGGGCGCCCGCGGGCGGCGACGAGGCGCACCCGCGCGGCGTGGTGCTGGTCGTGGCCGTGACGATCACGGTCCACCGGGACGGCGTGGAGGTCGGCTCGCAGATCGGCTCGCAGCACGTCGTGCTGCTGAACGGGCGCGCCTACGGCTTCGCACCGTGCGCCGCGTGACGGTTTTCCGCTGCCCGACCGGAAACGTCACCGTTTCGGAGCAGTGCACGGTCAACCGGTAGAGGGAAATCAACCTCTGACGTGTCCCGCTCGCTCAAGAGCCGCCTCCTAGGAGACGACACCTTGGCAAGTGAGGAGGTGAGCACGATGACCGCACTGCGGCCCGAGGTCGCCGATCCCGATCGGGAGGGCGGCCCCGAGGCGCCAGCGCCCGCTTCCGAGGGCACCGGGCTGGTGCAGCTGCACGAGTCGATCGCGACACTGCTCGCCTCCAGGGGCCAGTGGCGGCAGGCCTACCAGCACCTGCGCTCGGCGTTCGACCTGGTCCACGCGGGGCGCGAGGAGCAGCCGAAGGTGCCGGAGCAGCTGCGCCGCGAGGTGGACCGGCTGCGCAGGGAGCACGCGGAGGCCCGCGAGCAGAGCCTGCGGGACAGCCTGACCGACAGCTACAACCGCCGCTACCTGGACGAGCGCCTGGTCGCGCTGGTCGCCGAGCGGGGCGCCACGACCGGTGGGCTGGCCATCGCGCTGATCGACCTCGACTGGTTCAAGCAGGTGAACGACACGTTCGGGCACCTGCTGGGCGACCGGGTGCTCCAGCGGGTGGTGGAGCTGCTCCAGGCGGAGCTGCCGGAGCAGGGGTTCTGCGCCCGCTACGGGGGCGAGGAGTTCGTCATCGTGCTGCCCGACGTGGACGTCGCGAGTGCGATCCAGATCACCGAAGCGGCCCGGATGCGTGTCGAGCGTCACGCCTGGGCCTCGCTCGCCCCCGGTCTGAGGGTGACTGTCAGCATCGGCCTGGCGTACGAGCCGCCCGCCGCCGAGACGCCCTCCCGCCCACCGGTGGCCCCGGAGCAGCAGTTGTTGCGCGCCGACAGCCTCCTCTACACGGCCAAGCAATCGGGACGGAACGCAGTCGCCTACCGGGAGGGCGGACGCGTTCGGCTGGCCGGTGCTGCTTCTGGGCGACGCGGAATCACTGAACCACGGGTGTCTGGTTACTGAAACACGCACCCCACTCACCCGTTCGGGCGTAACCTGCTGCGCGTATCCGACCACCCCCCACCCCTCTATCACCGGGAGTGGTCGTCAGAATTGGCGGGCGTCCGTAGTATCGCGTGCGCAAGTGACACGCCGCAGGTGCTTTCACCGTGTCCTTGCTGTCGTCAACTCGTGATGACGACCTGACCGATGACCAATTGCTGAAGGGAGACCGGGTGCCCGACGAGCCCCGCCGTGGTGGCACCGGACCCGGAGGCGACCAGGCCCCGCAGGATGACCAGACGACCGGGCGTCGCCGCAGGTCGATGGAGGGCAGCGGCGGTCTGAGCGTGTCGGATCTGCTTGAACAGCACAGCCGCACGAACATCCCGCGTCCCATCCCGCCGGGCCAGTCGGACTCCGGTCCGCAGCGCGGCGCCGCACCGGAGCCGTCCGGTCGCCGCGCCGCGCCGGAGCCACCCGCCCACAGATCCGAGCCGCAGGGCCCGGAGAGCGGTCGCCAGCAGGGCGACCACGAGCACCGACCAGCGCAGGAGCCGCAGCAGGGCCGCAGGAGGGCCGCCAGGGAACCCGAGGACGACGTCCGGGGTCCGTCCCACTCCGCCGGACCCGGCCAACCGGGTGAGACGGGCCCGCGCACCGGCCGCAGGGCCAAGCCGGAGCCGTCCTCGTACCCGGAGCCGTCCGCGTACGAGGAGGAGACGCGGTACGCCGCCCCCGTGCACGTCGAGCCGGACCCGGCCGCCGAGGCGGGCGGACGGCGCGCCAGGCACGACGAGGCCCCCTCCGGTCGCCGCGCGGCCCCCGAGGAGCCCCGGACCGGCAGGCGCGCCGCGCCGGAGGCCGACCGCGACGCCGCCGCTCCCGAAGGCGTCTCGCGCGCGAGCAGGCGCGCGCGCCACGACGAGCCCGCGCCCTCAGGCAGGCGCTCCGCTCCCGAGGACGGCGTCCCGGCCCACGAGGAGGAGCCCGGTCGCCGAGGCCGCCAGGCTCCCGGTGAGGGGGTCGGGCGGCGGTCCAGGGCGGTCGCGCCCGAGGACGGCTTCGCCGAGGAGGGCGGGC
>NZ_JBQGCX010000613.1:0-2687 GCF_052038725.1 Actinosynnema sp. | reverse complement strand
GGGCAGAGCAGCGCCGGGGCAGGCAGCGGCGGGCAGAGCAGCGCCGGGCCAGGCACCGCCGGGCCAGGCAACGGCGGGCAGAGCAGCGCCGCCCTCGGCGGCCCCTCCCCCGCCACCCCCGACCTCCCCTGGTCGCAGCGGTTCCTCGACGTGCTCGGGTCGTTCGGGATGGCGGACGCCGTCAAGCGCGGGCGGGCGCTGGTTCGGGGTGGGCGGGTGATGAGCTTCTCCGTCTCCTCCAGTCTCGTGGTCGCGCTCGTCGCCGGGGAGCGGGACGGGCAGGGGCCGTTCCGGGCTCGGGTCGCGGTTCGGCGGTTCGACGACGGGGAGTGGGCGTCGGTCGAGGAGGCGTTGGCCGGGCGGGCGGTGTTCGTGGCCAAGCTGCTCGCCGGGACGTTGCCCGCCGGGGTCGAGGGGGTGTTCGGGGAGTTGGGGTTGTCGCTGCTGCCGCGCGGTTCGCGGGAGCTGGGCATGGACTGCTCCTGCCCCGCCTGGGAGGTGCCGTGCGAGCACCTCGCCGCCGCCTGCCAGGTGCTGGCGTCCGCGCTGGACGACGACCCGTTCACGCTGCTCGCCTGGCGCGGTCGGGAGCGGGACGAGCTGCTCGACCGGTTGCGGGCCTCGCGCGCGCCCGGCGACGACGAGCGCTCCGCGCCTCCGCTGGCGGCGGAGCCGGACTCGTTCTGGGTTCGCCCGCCCGCTCGCGCCGCCTCGGCCGAGCAGGGGGCGCTGGCCGGCGCGGACGTGAGCGGGCAGCGGGTCGACGCGGTGCTGGACGAGCTGGGCGAGCTGCTCGTGGACGGGCGTCCGGTGCGTCCGGTGCTGCGCGAGCTGTACCGGCGGCTCCCCCGACGGGGGTGAGCCCCGAGCGCCCCAAGTTACCCACTGGTAACGTGCGGGTCCCGACGAAGGGAGCCCCGGTGCTGCTCGACCCCCACCGCTACGACGCCGCCCACCTGGACGACGAGAGCCGCCGCCTGCTGCGCGCGGTCGTCGACTGGTTCGAACAGCGCGGCAAGCGCAGGCTGATCGCCGACGACCAGGCCAAGGTCTGGTACTCGGAGTTCCTGGAGTTCGCCGCCCGCGAGAAGCTGTTCGCCACGTTCTGCACCCCCGCCGCCGAGGCGGGCGGCAACCCGGACAAGCGCTGGGACACCGCCCGCAACGCCGCGCTGAGCGAGGTCCTCGGCTTCTACGGCCTCCAGTACTGGTACGCCTGGCAGGTCACCGTGCTCGGCCTCGGGCCGATCTGGATGAGCGGCAACGCCGTCGCCCGCAAGCGCGCCGCCGAGCTGCTCGACGACGGCGCGGTGTTCGCGTTCGGCCTGTCCGAGAAGGAGCACGGGGCGGACGTCTACTCCACCGACCTGGTGCTCACCCCGGACGGCGACGGCGGGTTCCGCGCGTCGGGGAGCAAGTACTACATCGGCAACGGCAACGTCGCGGGCATGGTCTCGGTGTTCGGGCGGCGCGCCGACCTGGAGGGCCCGGACGCGTACGCGTTCTTCGCGGCCGACTCGCAGCACCCGGCGTTCCACCTGGTCAAGAACGTGGTGGACTCGCAGATGTTCGTCAGCGAGTTCGAGCTGCGCGACTACCCGGTGACCGCCGACGACCTGCTGCACACCGGGCAGGAGGCGTTCAGCGCGGCGCTGAACACGGTCAACGTCGGCAAGTTCAACCTGTGCACCGCCTCGGTCGGCATCTGCGAGCACGCGTTCCACGAGGCGATCACCCACGCGCACAACCGCGTCCTGTACGGCAAGCCGGTCACCGCCTTCCCGCACGTGCGGCAGAACTTCGTGGACGCCTACGCGCGCCTGGCCGCGATGAAGCTGTTCTCCGACCGCGCCGCGGACTACTTCCGCTCCGCCTCCCCGGACGACCGCCGCTACCTGCTGTTCAACCCCATCACCAAGATGAAGGTCACCACCGAGGGCGAGCGGGTGGTCGACCTGCTGTGGGACGTGATCGCCGCCAAGGGGTTCGAGAAGGACACGTACTTCTCCATGGCCGCCCGCGACATCCGCGCGCTGCCGAAGCTGGAGGGCACCGTCCACGTCAACCTGGCGCTGGTGCTGAAGTTCCTGCCGAACTACCTGTTCTCCCCCGCCGACGACTACCCGCCGGTGCCGACCAGGCACGACCCGGCGGACGACGCGTTCTTCTGGGAGCAGGGCCCGGCGCGCGGGCTGGGCGCGATCCGGTTCGCCGACTGGGAGGAGCCGTACCGGGCCGCCTCGGACGTGCCGAACGTGGCGCGCTTCCACGAGCGGGCCCGCGCGCTGCGGGAGCTGCGGGTGCTGGACGGGCAGCGCGGCGACCTGGACTTCCTGCTCAGCCTCGGCCACCTGTTCACGCTGGTGGTGTACGGGCAGCTGGTGCTGGAGCAGGCCGCGCTGACCGGGGTGGACCGGGACCTGGTCGACCAGGTTTTCGACGTGCTGGTGCGGGACTTCGCGGCGGGCGCGGTGGCGCTGCACGGGAAGTCCGCGTCGACGCCGGAGCAGCAGGCGTGGGCGCTGGCGCAGGTGGTGAAGCCGGTGGTGGACGGCGAGCGGTTCGACCGGGTGTGGCAGCGGGTCGAGGGGCTGTCGGGGGCGTACGAGATGCGGCCCTAGCGGCCGCGCGCGCCGCCGGTCCGGGCGGGGGCACCCGTCTGCGCGCTTGACGGGCGACCCCGCCCG
>NZ_JBQGCX010000612.1:0-5261 GCF_052038725.1 Actinosynnema sp. | reverse complement strand
GCTCGCTGACCCGCCCGGAGGTCGCCACGAACGGCAGCACGATCAGCACAGTGATCAGCACCGAGGTCCCCTGCACCGCGCCGACCGCCCCGACCGCGCCGGGCGTGGGCACCCCGTTGCGCCCGAGGAAGCGGACGTTGGTCGCCATGCCGCCGAGGTTCGCCGGCGTCACCAGGTTCCCGAACGAGGTGGCCAGCTGGGCCACGGTGGTCAGCCCCCACGGCAGCCGCACGGGCGAGGCGGCGCGCAGCGACAGCACGTTGCCCAGCACGGGAAGGGTGGACGCGGCGATCGCGGCCAGCACCCAGGCGGGGTCGGACTTCACGAACACCTTGCGCAGGATGCCGCTGTCCACTTGGTGGGCGAAGACGGCGAGAGCCACCACGACGACCGCCACCGCGGCGAACTTGAGCAAGGTCGTCCGGTGCTCCGCACCGCGAGTGATGATCACGGATCCAGGATGGACGGTCGGAGCTGAGAACGCGTCACACCACGGGTTGATCGGCGTGTACGACTTCGGCAGTACCCCTGACCTGCGAATGTGCGACGGAGGTGGGGTTCGCGGCGGCGTGTCGGGGTGTTCGCCCTGAGTGATCAACCTGAGAACCTGCGGTTTTCCCCTTCGGAGAACCGGACACGGCGGACATGTCAGGCCGTGTGATTCATCACGCGCCGTGTTCGGTTTAACCGCCGCGAAGGCCGCCGGAGCACGCCGGACGCGCCGCGGGCCGCCCCGTCCGGTCCAGGGTGGACGGTCGACCGACCCGGCCACCCCGACCCGATCGCGGCCCTACCCCACCACAGGCGCCGCCGAGGACCCCCTGGTGATCAGCTCCGGCTGCACCACGACCCGGTGCACCGGCCGGTCGCCCGCCGCCCGCAGCCTGGCCGCCAGCAGCGCCACGGCCGCCCGCCCCACCGCCGCCTTCGGCGGGCGCACGGCGGTCAGCGGCGGGTCGCACAGCTCGGCCATCTCGTCGTCGTAGGTCACCACCGACAGCGCGCCCGGCACCGCGATCCCCCGCTCCTGGCAGCGCTGCACGAGCGCGAGCGCCTCCGGGTCCGAGTGCACGAGCAGCGCCGTCGTCCCCGAGTCCCGGCACCGGTCGAGCAGCGCGTCGAGCTGCCGCGACCAGTCCGGGTCGCGGTGGTCGCACGTGCTCGCCTCCGGCACGCCGTCCAGCTCCAGCCCCAGCTCCTCGCACGCCCGCCGCCACCCCCGCCGCAGGTGCGGGGCGGTGGGGCTGCCTGCCGAGGCGCACAGCCCGATCCGCCGGTGCCCCAGCTCCGCCAGGTGCCGCACCGCCGAGGCGGCCCCGAGCCGGTGGTCGCTGACCACCGACTCCAGCAGCCCCGGCCCCGGATCGCCGCAGTCGCGCTCCAGCAGCACGACGGGCACTTCGGCAGACCGCAGCCAGCGCACCAGCGCCGCGCCCTGGCTGCCGGTGGTGGTCGGGGCGACGAGCAGCCCGTCGACGCCGACCGAGTCGACCAGCGCGCCGAGCTGGCGCAGCTCGTCGTCCGGCGCGTACCCGGCGCCGCGCAGCACCACCCGCAGCCCCAGCTCGTCGGCGGCCTCGCGGACCCCGCGCACCACGTCCGGCCCGTAGTCGACCAGTGACGGCACCACCAGCCCGACCACCGCGCCGGCGACCGCCCCCGAGCCGGGCCCGCCGCTGGTGGGGGCGGTGGCGGGCAGCTCCAGCGTCGCGCCGCCGTGCACCCGCCGCACCACGCCCTCCCGCGCGAGCCTGGTGATGTCGCGCCGCACCGTGATCGCCGAGACGCCCAGCCGCACGGCCAGCTCGTGCACCCGGACCACGCCGTCGCGCCGCAGCAGCTCGACCACCCTGGCGCGCCGCTCGGCGGGCAGCATCGCCCGCGCGTTCGTACCCGTTGTCATCCGGCGATTCTGCCCACCGCGCGCGGCTGATCACATGTGATCGGTCGTGCGCGCGGGGGATTGACGTCGGAAAACCGATCACCCACGATCGGCCCCACGGCTCCCCTCGCCCGGCGGAAGGGATCGGCGTGACCCGACGACGACCACGTGCCCTGCTGGTGATGGACGGCCCGACCTTCCGGACGCAGTTCCACGCCCCGCAGCTGCGGCGGCTGGGCGAGCTGGCGCAGGCCGCCGACCCGGTGTGCGTGGACGAGCTGGACTCGCCGGACGCGCGGCGGGCGCTGCGCGGCGCCGAGGTGCTGCTGACCTCGTGGGGCTGCCCCGTGCTGACCGCCGAGCGGCTGGCCGCCGCACCCGAGCTGCGCGCGGTGTTCCACTGCGCGGGCACGGTCCGGCCGCTGGTGAGCGAAACCCTGTGGCAGCGGGGGATCCTGGTCACCACGGCAGCCGACGACAACGCGGTCCCGGTGGCCGAGTACACGCTGGCCGCGATCGTGTTCGCGGGCAAGAAGGCGCCGTTCCTGGCGCAGGACGCCCGCCGGCACCGCGCCGACTGGTCGTACCGGGCCGCGCGCGGCGAGCTGTCCAACCGGGGCCGGGTGATCGGGCTGGTCGGGTTCTCCCGCGTGGGCAGGCGGGTCGCGGCGATGCTGCGGGCGCTGGAGGTCCGGGTGCTGGTGGCCGACCCCCACGCCGACGCGGCCGAGGTGCGCGCGGCGGGCGCGGAGCTGGTGCCGCTGCCGGACCTGCTGCGGGCGTGCGACGTGCTGTCGCTGCACCTGCCCGCGCTGCCGTCGACCGGCAACCTGATCGGGCAGCGGGAGCTGGCGCTGCTGCGCGACGGCGCCACCGTGATCAACACCGCGCGCGGGGCCGTGCTGGACACCGCGGCGCTGGAGCGCGAGTGCGCGCGCGGCAGGCTGGACGCGATCCTGGACGTCACCGAGCCCGAGCCGCTGCCCGCCGCCTCGGTGCTCTACGACCTGCCCAACGTGATGATCACCCCGCACGTGGCCGGGTCGCTGGGCTCGGAGGCGCGGCGGATGAGCGACAGCGCCCTGGAGGAGCTGGCCCGCTACCTGGACGGGCGCCCGCCGAGGTCGCCGGTGACGGCCGAGCGGCTGCGGGTGAGCGCGTGATCGCGGACGCGCGGGAGCTGTCCCCGTTCACCGGCTGGACGCGCGGGCACTGGACCGCGCTCGCGGACCGGATGCTGGGCGCGCTGCGCCCGCTGACCTCGCCCGGTGGCGCGCGGATCGCGCTGCCCGGCCCGACCGGCGGCCTCGGCGCGGACGTGGACGGCCTGGAGGGGTTCGCCCGCACGTTCCTGCTGGCCGGTTTCCGCCTGGCCGGGGAACGCGGTGAGGACCCCGGCGGCCTGGCCGAGCGGTACGCGCGGGGACTGGCGTCCGGCGTCGACCCGGCGTCCCCGGAGCGCTGGCCGCGGCCCGACGAGCACGCCCAGGCCAAGGTGGAGGCCGCCTCGCTGGCGCTGGTGCTGGACCTGACGCGGCCGTGGCTGTGGGACCTGCTGCCCGAGCGCGTGCGGGCCAGGGTGGTCGACTACCTGTCCCCCGTGGTCGGCGACGACACCTACCCGCGCTGCAACTGGCTGTGGTTCCGGGTCGTCGTGCAGACCTTCCTGCGCTCGGTCGGCGGGCCGTGGCGGGCCGAGGACGTCGAGTCGGACCTGGCGCTGCACGAGGAGTTCCTGCGCGCGGACGCCTGGTACTCGGACGGCGACGAGCGCGCGTTCGACCACTACAACGGCTGGGCGATGCACCTGTACCCGGTGCTGTGGTCCCGGATGCGCGGCGCCCGCGAGATCACCGACCGGTCCGCTGTGGACGCTGAGCGCCTCGACCGGTACCTGCGCGACCACGTGCACCTGATCGGCGCGGACGGCTCACCGCTGGTCCAGGGCCGCAGCCTGACCTACCGCTTCGCCGCCGCCGCACCGCTGTGGGTGGGCGCGCTCGCCGAGGTCCCCTCCACCCCGCCGGGGCTGCTGCGCCGCGCCGCGTCCGGGATCGTGCGGCACTTCGCCGACCGGGGCGCGCCGGACGAGCGCGGCCTGCTCACCCTCGGCTGGCACCACGCGTGGCCCCGGATCGCCCAGAGCTACTCCGGCCCGTCCTCGCCCTACTGGGCCGCCAAGGGGATGCTCGGCCTGGCGCTGCCCGCCGACCACCCGGTGTGGCGGGCGGTGGAGGAGCCGCTGCCGGTGGAGACCGGCGACCGGCTGTGGGTGGCCACCGCGCCGGGTTGGCTGGTCAGCGGCACCCGCGCGGACGGCGTGGTGCGGGTGGTCAACCACGGCGCGGACCACGCCGAGGAGGGCGCGCACGTCGGCGACTCCCCGCTGTACGCCCGCTTCGGCTACTCCACCGCCACCGCGCCCCTGCTGTCCGAGCGGGCCTGGACCACCCCGGCCGACCAGTCCGCAACGCTGCTGGACGCTTCGGGCCGCGCCACCCACCGCGCCGGGATGTCGTTGCTGCGCACCGGACTGGTCGACGACGGCCACGTCGCGCTGGGCGCGTCGCGGGCCCGCGCGCACTGGCTCGCCGACGCGCCACCCGCCCGCGACCACGGCTCCGGCCGCACCGGCGCGCACACCGACGCCGCGCTGATCACGGTGGTGTCGCTGCTGCGCGGCCCGTGGGAGGTGCGCTGCGTCCGCGTCGACCCGCTGCCCGACGACCCCGGCGCGCTCGACGCCGCCACCGCGCTGCGCGTCGGCGGCTGGCCGCTGGCCGCGCGCACCCCACCACGGGTGTCCCCGCTCCCCCACGGCCTCGTGATCACCACCGGCGACGAGGTCTCCACCCTGCTGACCGCGGAGCCGGGCGACACCGTGGAAGCGCTTTCCGAGCACGGCGCCAGCCCGCTCGGCCCGCACAGCGCCACCCCGTGCGCCACCGGCCGGATCACCCGCAGCCGTTGGCGCGCCTACGTCCTCGGCCTGGCGCGAACCACCGAACCACCCGCCGCCCCCACCACCCACCTGCGCGCCGCCGACCAGCGCGTCACCAGGCCGGACGGCCGCACGACCGCGCTCGACCTGGGCGAGTTCTGCCCCTAGACCGAGGACCGCGGACCGGCACCACACCGAGAGGACGGGTCAACGATGATTCCGAACCGCCGCGCCGGGTCGCGGGCACGACGCTGGGCGGGGCTGGCCGCCGCCCTCTCCCTGGCGGTCACCGGCTGCGGCCCCGGCGCCGCCGCCGACCCGAACACGCTCACCGTGTCGGTGTGGAACCTGGCCAGCACCCCGGAGTTCCAGGCCCTGTTCGACGCCTTCGAGCGGGCCAACCCCGGCGTGACGGTCAAGCCGGTGGACATCGTCGCC
>NZ_JBQGCX010000611.1:0-12536 GCF_052038725.1 Actinosynnema sp. | reverse complement strand
TCACCGACCACCCCGCCCCCGCGCCCACCACCCACCTGGTCGACCCCACCTGGGGCCCCAGGTCCGACCCGGTAGCCCGAGCGCGGCGCATGATCGTCGACGGCGTGGTCGACCGGGAGGGCGTGCCGGGCCTCGCCACCCGGCTCGGCTACAGCGTCCGCCAGGTCGAGCGCCGCCTCCTGGCCGAGCTGGGCTCCGGCCCGCTCGCCATCGCCCGCGCCCGCCGCGCCCGCACCGCCCGCCTCCTGGTCGAGACCACCGCCCTCCCCATGACCGAGATCGCCGTGGCGGCCGGCTTCGCGAGCGTGCGCGCGTTCAACGAGACCGTGCGCGAGCTGTTCGGCCGCTCGCCCACCGACCTGCGCGGTGGTCGCCGGCCCCCCGGCGGCGATCCGGGCGCGGTCGTGCTGCGGTTGCCGTTCCTCGGCCCGCTGCACGCGCCGTCGCTGTTCGGGCCGCTGGTCGCGAACGCCGTCCCCGGCGTCGAGGAGTGGCGCGACGGCGCCTACCGCCGCACGCTGCGCCTCCCGCACGGCCACGGCGTGGTCTCGCTGCGCCCGCGCGCCGACCACGTCGAGTGCGACCTGACCCTCACCGACTCCCGCGACCTCCCGGTGGCCATCTCCCGCTGCCGCCGCGCGCTGGACCTCGACGCCGACCCGGCCGAGGTCGACGGCGCCCTCCGTGCGGACCCCGCCCTGCGCCCGCTGGTCGACGCCGCACCGGG
Organism: Actinosynnema sp.; assembly: GCF_052038725.1. Lineage (NCBI taxonomy): Bacteria > Bacillati > Actinomycetota > Actinomycetes > Pseudonocardiales > Pseudonocardiaceae > Actinosynnema > Actinosynnema sp. The sequence continues at coordinate 11,809 of NZ_JBQGCX010000611.1, read as the reverse complement.
CACCAGGGTCCCCGGCGTGGTCGACGGCGCGGAGTGCGCGGTGCGCGCCCTGCTCGGCGAAGGCGCGGGCGCGGGCATGGGCATGGGCGCGGGCGCCAGCACGGCCGCGGGCAAGAGCTCGGGCTGGGCGCACCGGGTGGTGCGCGAGGCGGGCGAGCCCGTCCCGGACCCGGCGGGCGGCGGCCTGACCCACCTGTTCCCGACGCCGCAAGCGCTCCTGGACCTGGACCCGGCCCTGCTGCCCCCGCACGCCCGCGCCCCGCTCACCGCCCTGCTCACCGCGCTGGTGGGCGGCGTCGACCTGGGCGCGGGCGCGGACCGCGCCGAGGCCCGGTCGGCGCTGCGCTGCGCGGGCGAGCGCGTGCTGGACGCCGTCCTCACCCGCTCGCTGGGCGACCCGGACGGCTTCTACCCCGACGACCCCGCCGTGCGCGCCGCCGCGGGCGGGATCGGCCTGCCGGTCACCGCCGCCGCGCTGGCCGACCGCTCCCGCGCGTGGCGCCCGTGGCGCGCCTACGCGGCCCGCTACCTGCTGGGCCGCACCCCGACCTGACCCCCCGAACCCTTGTCCCGCAAGCGAGAACGGCGGTTCGCCCACCCGCTCGAACCGGGCGCTCTATGATCGTCGGGACCGGACTCGGGAAATCGTGGCGGAAATCGGTTTCGCCTGCGCCTGATCTGCCTATCCTCAGCGCGTCCCGAGTCGTCATGGACGGAGATCCCCCGTTGAGCACGGACCAGCTGTTCAGCCACCTTGAGTCGCACGACGCGCACTTCCCGGTGCCCGCCTCCGCCGAGCCGAGCTACGAGGACCTGTTCCACGAGCCGCCCGCGACCGCCGAAGCTTCGTCCTGATCGGACGTTCCCCCGACTCCCGTTGGCGCAGCGGGAAGACCGCCGCCAACGGGAGCCTCGTGCGCCCCGGAACCGTTGCGCCCCAACGGGCGCTCCCCGGCGCCCGGCCGCGCCGCCGGTCCCGGCCGCGTCACCGCTTCCAGCCGACCGCCCCCGCGATGCAGCGCGACACCGGGGCCAGTTCCTTGAGCTGAGGCCCGTCCGGCCACCAGTCGGCGCAGATCACCAGTCCGGGCTCGACCAGCTCCAGCCCGTCGAACAGCCCCAGCAGCTCCGCGCGCGTGGCGAACTTCCCGCTGCCCATGGGGCTGTGCAGGAACGCCTGCTCCATCCGCCGCGCCAACCGGCTCAGCTCCTCGGTCTCCGGGTCGAGGAAGTGGCTCAGCGCCACGAAGGAGCCGGACGGCAGCGCGTCCACGTACTTCGCCATGATCTCCTGCGCCGTCGGCGAGGTCCCGTTGTAGTGGTGCACCGTCCCGAGCTGCAGCAGCGCCACCGGCTTGCTGAAGTCGATGTGCTCGCGCACCACCGGGTCGTCCAGGATCGCCTCGGGGTCGAAGATGTCCGCCGCCGAGAAGTGCGTCTGGTCGTTCTCCTCCAGCAGCGCCCGCCCGTGCGCCAGCACCACCGGGTCGTTGTCCACGTACACCACCCGCGCCTCGGGCTGGAGCCGCTGCACGACCTGGTGGGTGTTCTCCGCCGTGGGCAGCCCCGAACCGCAGTCCAGGTACTGGGTGATCCCGGTCTGGCTGGCCAGGAACCTGGTCGCCCTGATCAGGAACCCCCGGTTGTCCACCGCCAGCGTCGCCGCCTCCGGCGTCACCTGCTGCACCCGGCGCAGCACCTCGCGGTCGATCTCGTAGTTGTCCTTGCCGTTGAGGAAGGCGTCGTAGACCCTGGCGATGCTCGCCTTGGTCGTGTCGATGTGGACCGGGGCGGGGGCGTCCGGCGACAGAGCGGGCATGGCTACCTCGCAGGGTTGTCCGGGAGTAGAACTGCTCGTGCACCTCAGCACAGACGATCATCGAGGGGTATGGGCCCGCACCGCGCGGGGACCGCTGTCGGGAGGGGTTGGGCGGACGTGGGTGTACGTTCAGTGACGATGCGATGTCGGGCCACCGCGGCGCTACCGCCGATCGGGTGCGCGCTCCGGCGAGCGGGGAGGATCGGCGATGGCCACCGGTGAGCCCCGGCTCCCCAGCGGCGAGCGGGACAGCGGCCCCACCGCGCTGAGGATCGTGCTCGGCGCGCAGCTGCGCAGGCTTCGCGAGGCCGCGGAGATCACCCGAGCCCAGGCCGGCTACCAGATCAGGGGTTCCGACTCCAAGATCAGCCGCTTGGAGCTGGGCCGGGTCGGGTTGAAGGAGCGCGACGTCTCCGACCTGCTGACCATGTACGGGATGGTCGACGAGGACGCGCGGCAGAAGTTCCTGGCGATGGTCCGCAGGTCCAACGAGCCGGGGTGGTGGCACCGCTACACCGATCTGATGCCCGACTGGTTCCAGGACTACGTCGGACTGGAGGAGGCGGCGACCCGCATCCTCAGCTACGAGACGCACTTCGTGCCCGGCCTGCTCCAGACCGAGGACTACGCGCGCGCCATCGCCAGCCACGGCAGGCCGGAGCTCGCGGGCCCGGAGGTGCAGCGCCGGGTGACGCTGCGGATGCGCCGCCAGAAGGTGCTCGCCAGGCCCGGCGCGCCCCGGCTGTGGGTGGTGATCGACGAGTCGGTGCTGCACCGGCCGATCGGCGGCAGGCAGGTCCTCGTCGAGCAGTTGGACCACCTCCTGGAAGTGACCAAGCAACCGCTCGTCACCCTCCAGATAGTCCCTTTCCCGCTGAGCGGTTATGCCGCCGAAGGGCCGTTCACGATGCTCCGGTTCGGGGAGCCGGACCTGCCGGACATCGTCTACGTCGAGCACCTCGCGGGCGCGCTCTACCTGGACAAACCCGAGGAGCTGGAGATCTACGGGCGGGTGTTCGACCGGCTCACCGTCGATGCGGAGACGCCTGATCGCAGCAGGCAGCTGCTGGCGAAGGCGCGCGCCGCGCTGTGACCCCCGGCTAGGGGTTTCCGCCATTAGAGGGAGATTCCGCCGCTGCATATGCACGTGCATTTACGGGTGCCCACGCCGCTGCTAGCGTCCGTGCACGGCTCAGATGCACGTGCAGATGCACCGGCTGCGGAGCTTCGGACCGAAGGGGTGGAGCATGGCGAGCAGGGTCCACAACGGCATGTCGGCGGCGTCGCTGCAGGGGGTGGTGTGGCGGAAGAGCGCGCGCAGCGGCGCCCTGGGCAACTGCGTGGAGCTCGCCGACGCCGACGGGGGGATCGCCGTCCGCAACTCGCGCTTCCCCGACGGTCCCGCCCTGGTCTACACCAGGGAGGAGATCGCCGCCTTCGTCGCCGGTGCGAAGGACGGCGAGTTCGATGACCTCCTCGGCTGACCAGGGGGGTCGAACAGCCGGGCAGTTGCGCCAGTTGATCGCGCGGGGGTTCCAGTTCCTGCACCCGCGCGACGCGAGGGGTGAACTGGCGGCTGTCGTCGGCGTCCGGGCCCACCACACGGTGATCGACGTGGTCAGGCTGCACGACGCGGACAACGCGATCGCGATCCGGATGCCCGCCGACGAGTCGAACGTGCTGTTCCCCAGCAGGTTCTCGTGGCGCAGGCGGGGATCGGCGACCGCGGTGCTGGAAGAGCTCCTCGAACTACCGGACGACCGGATGACCTAGGTCGTCCCTCCCCCGGCGAACTGACCTGGGTGAGCGCACGGGTTCGGGCCCCACGCGCCGGGGCCCCGGCCCGCTCCCCGTTCGTCGAGACCGGTGCGGTGGTCGCCGCAGGCGCCCTCGGGGCGCCGCCTGACCGTGCGGCGATCACCGCGCCGCGCCGGAGAGAACGAGGGGTTCCACCGTCCACAGCGGACGTCGATCGTCGGGCTCGGGTTGGTGCGCCAGCACCGCCCGGCGTCACAGGGGGTGACGGCGAGCGAGGTCCGCGCGGGGTTCGGCTTCCCGATGCGCGAGCACGGGCGGCACGACCCCGCCGCGGTCGGTGGGACGCCGGAAAGCGGATGCCCCCTCCCGGAATCCTCGGGAGGGGGCATCCGCGCGTCCGGGGGACGTCCGCTACCCGCGCGCGGACTTCTCCACAGGGCTGTCCACAGGTGTGGAGAGTTCGAACAGGCGTTCGATCGCCGCGACCTGCTCGGCGGTGCACCCGGCCTGGCGCACCTCGTCGGCGGTCGGCGCGACCGGCCGCGACGCCTGCGCGTGCTCCTGGACCAGCACCAGGCACCGGTCCGCCTGCGGCGGTTCCGGCGCGGCGGGCCGCTTGGTCTCGACGGGCGGCGCTCCCGCCTGCTGCGGCGCGGAGTTCGTCGCCTGACCGCCCTGGACCGCCTGGCCCTGGGGGTTCGCGTCCGGCGTTGCCGGGGCCTGCTGGTCGGGCGCGGGGGACCCCGGCGCGGCCGGGTCGGCCGAGGGGGACTCCGCCGAACCCGGCGCGGAGGAATCAGGTGCGGCGGAATCAGGTGCGGAGGAGTCGGCAGCCGAGGAGTCCGGCGCCGAGGGGTCCGCGGCTGCCGACTCGGCCGCCGCGGACTCGGGCGCCGACGACTCCGGGACCGACGACTCCGGGGCGGCCGACGACGATTCCCCTGACGCCCCAGCGCCTTCCGGCTTCCCGCCGTCGGAACCGCCCTCGTCCCCGTCCGCGCCCGGAGGCAGCGCGGGCACCTCCACCGCGCCGTCCGAGTAGGCCCGCATCCAGGTCTCCACCGCCACCACGTAGGTCCGCGAGTGGTTGTACCGGAACACCGCCGCGTCCAGGTCGCTCTGCTTCGACAGGTCCATCCCGCCCGAGCACAGGTACTTCCCGGCCGCGACCGCCGAGTCGTGGATGTTGTGCGGGCTGGACGCCCCGTCGCCGTTGCCGTCCGCCGCGTAGCGCTGCCACGTCGACGGGATGAACTGCATCGGCCCGACCGCGCGGTCCCAGGTCCGGTCCCCGTCGTGCCGCCCGCCGTCGGTGTCCCGGATCGCCGCGAACTCCCCGCCGTCCAGCACCGGCCCGAGGATCCGCGGCGCGGTCTCCCCGCTCGGGTCGGCCCGCCCGCCGCGCGCGTGCCCCGACTCGATCTTCCCGATGCCCGCCAGGTGGTACCAGCGCAGGTTGCACGACCCGGCGAGCGCCTGCTCGGCCTTCCGGTACGCCTCCAGCACGTTCACCGGGATGCCCTTGGCCCCCGCGGTCGCGGGCGGCGCCGGTTCCGCCCCCGCCGCGCGATCGGCCTCCTGGCCCCGCGGCGGGGACTCGGGCGTCGCCGCCGGTGTCAGGCCGTCGGAGTCCTCCACCGCCATCGGCCGGATGCTCCGCTCCGCGAGCGGGGGCGAGGTCGAGGCCGCGGCGAGCGGCGCGGGGTCTGGCAGCGCCGCGTTGGATGATGCCGCGATGGCGCAGAGGACACCGACCATCGCGGTCAGCGCCGGACGCCGGTGGGTCGTCTCACGTGGGTGCACGGGGAATCCCAATACCGTCGTGGGTGGTCAGCGATCTGCGATCCACTAGTAACACGGCTGGTGGGAGGACCAACCGGCGTTCCCCCCATCGAGTTGGTGTTTGTTCGCCGCCTGATCGCTCGGACCGGTTAACTTCCGCCCTTGACCGTGCACCGGTCCCCGGCGCGACGGACAGTGCTGCGGGGTTCACCCTCAGTTCACATCCGCCGGATTCCGGTCCTCGATCACGGAGTTGTGCCGATGCCCGAGATAGGGATGGCGCGCCGCCTCACCGCGGCCATGATTTCCACTGGCCTAGCGCTGGGAGGCACGCTGGTCGCGACGGGGGTCGCCGAAGCGACCGTCGTCACCAACTTCACCCCCGTGTACGAAAAGTCCGTCTACGGCGACTTCGTCCAGGCGGGCAACGGCAACATGGGCTGCCCGACGGGGGCCGACCCGGTCTCGCTCAACAGCCTGAGCTACACCGACTGCGCGCCCGCCCAGGCGGGCACGGCCGCGACCGGCAACAACGGCCGCGAGTCCCACTACATGAAGTACGTGGACGCGGACGGCTCGACCAACGTCGCCACGTACAACTCCTCGATCGCCAAGATCAATATTCCGGCGGGCGCGACCATCGACTACGCCCGGCTGCACTGGGGCGGCCACACCGGCGTCTTCCGCAACGCCACGGACGCCACCGGCAACCGGGGCTGCGCGCCCGGCTACACCAGCGCGGCGAGCACCTTCCCGACCGGCACCCCCGCCACCGCCCAGGTCTCGATGGCCATCGGCGCAGGGACCCCGCTGTCCATCGGCCCCGACCTCTACACCGCCGACGACGCCGCGACGATGGTGCAGAACGAGTCCCAGCAGTACGTGGCGTCGACCGACGTCAGGAGCCTGCTCGGCCCGGCCGTCACCGGCTCCGACGTCAACATCACCGTCGGCAACATCTGGACCCCCCAGGGCTACGGCTGCCTCGCGGGCTGGTCGCTGACCGCCGTCTACGTCCTTCCCAGCCCGACCGGCGGCGCGATCAAGCGCTCCATCCAGATCAAGAACGGCTACGTCAAGCAGCACGCCTCCGAGGGCAACTACACGACCTCGCTGGAGACCCTCGACGGGGCCAGCAAGACGACCGGCAGCCGCCTCGGCGTCACGTCCTTCGGCGGCCCCCAGAACCTGACCTCCGACGCGCTGTCCTACAAGGGCACCGCGCTCACGGAGCCCAGGCTCAACAACTCGACGAACTTCTTCGCGTCCACGGCGACCAACCAGGTCACGCCGTCGGTCGTGAACAACTTCAGCGTCGACGCCAAGGTCGCGGTGCCGACCAACGTCGCGGTGGGCGACCGGAGCGGCGCCGTGGTCGTGGGCAGCGGCAGCGACACGTTCGTGCTCTCCAGCCTCGCCATGTCCGTGCCGACCCCCGGCATCTACATCACCGCGACGCCGAGGACCAACCCGCCGTACTACCAGGGCGACACGGTCATCTACGACGTCGTGGTCGGCACCTCGGACGGCCAGACCCTCACGAACGTCGGGGTCAGCAACAGCGACCAGGCGTTCGGGGACTGCAACAGGCCCAGCACCACGACGTTGAACAGCGGCAGCCCCACGCTCTCGTACTCGTGCACCGTCACGGCGGGGACCACGAACTTCAACAACACCATCCAGGCGACGGGCACCAACGCCTTCCTGGAGCAGGTCTCCGACTCCAAGACGATCACGGCGGCCGTGGGCACCATCGGCCTGTCGCTGACCAAGACCGCCGACAAGGCGGTCTACACCGCGGGCGAGACGATCAACTTCACCGTCACCGCCACGAACACCGGCAGCACGACGCTGACCAACGTCGCGATCACCGACCCGAAGGTCACCGCCTGCGCCAAGAACCAGGCGACCCTCGCGCCGGGCGCGCAGCTGGTCTCCACCTGCTCGGCCACCGCGCCGATCGCCGGTGACCAGAACACCGCGAACGTCACCGCGACCGACGTGCGCGGCAACCCGGTCAACCAGAGCGCCAACGCCAACGCCGTCTCCGAGGGCTCCATCTCCGGCCGGGTCTTCGCCGACCGCGACGACAACGGCGCCTTCGACGCCCTCGGCGGCGACACCAACCTCGTCAACGTCGGGATCACGCTGACCGGCACCGAGACCAACAGCGGCGCCCCGGTCAACCTGAACACGTCCACCGCCCCCGACGGCACCTGGTCCTTCGCGAACCTGAAGGCGGGCAACTACACCGTCACCAAGGACCCGACGCCGGACTACGACCCCGGCAAGCGCACGGCGGGAGCCAACGCCACCGCGCCCCTCAACACCGAGACGTTCACCGTCGCGCTCCCCGGCGGCCAGTCCTCCACGGGCAACCTGTTCGCCGTGATCCCCACGTCGAGCCTGTCCGGCTTCGTCTACGAGGACAGCAACAACAACGGCGTCAAGGACACCGGCGAGAAGGGCATCCAGGGCGTCGCGATCGCGCTGAGCGGCATCGACGACGGCGGCAACCCGGCGAACTGGAACACCGCCACCGACGTCGACGGCGCGTACACCTTCAACGCCCTGCGCCAGGGCAACTACAACCTGTCCGAGACCCAGCCCGAGGGCTGGACCGACGGCAAGGACACCCCCGGCTCGGCGGGCGGCACGCGCGACGCGCCCGACTCGATCGTCAACATCTCGCTCGACCCGCGCGTGGTCGCCATCGACTACCTGTTCGGCGAGTACAAGGGCACGTCGATCGCGGGCAAGGTCGTCGACGACATGGACATGGGCATCGCGGGCGTCAAGCTCACGGTGACCGGCGGCGCCGGTCCGCTGGAGACGACCACCGACGCGGGCGGCGCGTTCAGCTTCACCCTCGCGCCGGGCACCTACACCCTCACCGAGGAGCAGCCGCTCGGCTACGCCCAGGGCACCGACACGGTGGGCACCACCGGCGGCACGCACTCGTCGGAGAACACCTTCAGCAACATCGTGCTGAGGTCCGGCGACGCGGGCACCGGCTACGTCTTCAAGGAGAAGCGCGGCTCGCTGACCGGCTACGTCTACGAGGACAAGAACGGCAACGGCAACAAGGACGCGGCCGAGCCGGGCATCGCGGACGTCAGCGTGAAGTTGACCGGCACGGACGCGATGTCCCGCCCGGTCAACACCACGATGACCACCAACTCGCAGGGCCTCTACACCTTCACGGGCATCGTCGGCGGCACCTACTCGCTGACCGAGACCCAGCCCGAGGGCTACGAGAACGGCGTGGACAGGGCGGGCACGGTGGGCGGCGACTACACGCCGCCGGACACGATCAGCGACATCCCGTTCCCGGCGGGCGCGGACGCGACCGGCTACCTGTTCGGCGAGTACAAGTTCGGCTCGATCTACGGCGAGGTCCTGAACGACAAGGGCAACCCGATCGCCAACGTGAAGATCATGCTGGAGAACGACGAGCGCCAGCCGACCGGTCAGATGACGATGACCGACGAGTTCGGCCAGTTCTTCTTCGAGAACATCGTCCCCGGCACGTACAAGCTGGTCGAGGAGCAGCCCGCGGGCTACGCCGACGGCCCGGACACGGCGGGCACCGGCGGCGGTGACACCTCCGTCGCCGACACCATCGGCCTGATCCCGGTCGGGTCCGGCGACATCCTCACCGGCTACCAGTTCACCGAGAAGCGCGGCTCGCTCGCGGGCTACGTCTACGAGGACACCAACAACAACGGCCTCAAGGACACCGGCGAGAAGGGCATCCAGGGCGCCGAGCTGACCCTGACCGGCACCGACGCGCAGGGCAAGGCCGTCAACCTGACGGCGACCACCGACGTCGCCGGTCTGTACAAGATCGAGTTCATCGTCGGCGGCACGGGCTACACGCTCAGCGAGAAGCAGCCTGCCGGGTACGTCACCGGCAAGAACAAGGTCGGCAGCCAGGGCGGCACGCTCACCGCGCCCGACAAGATCACCGGCATCACCTTCTCCGCGGGCGCCGCGGCGACCGGCTACCTGTTCGGCGAGCTGACGCCCGCCTCGCTGGCCGGTGACGTGGTCAACGAGAAGGGCGAGGGCATCGCGGGCGTGACCGTGGTGCTGACCGGCACCGACGACATGTCGACGACCGTCAACAAGTCCGCGGTCACCACGGCGGGCGGCAAGTACGCGTTCAACTCGCTGCGCCCCGGCACGTACAACGTGACCGAGACGCAGCCGGACGGCTACGGCCAGGGCTCGGCCACCCCCGGCAGCGCGGGTGGCACGGCGGTCACCACCGACGAGATCACCGGCGTGGTGATCACCTCGGAGGCGAAGGCCACCGGGTACCGCTTCAGCGAGAAGCGCGGTTCGCTCTCCGGCGTGGTCTTCGACGACCGCGACAACGACGGCGTGCGCGACGACGGCGAGCCGGGCATCCAGGGCGTGACCCTGACGCTGAAGGGCAACTCGGAGTGGTGCGCGGTCGGCGAGCCCGACGGCACCGACACCGAGACCGACAACGGCACGGGCACCCCGACGCCGGACACGGGCACGGACCCCGGCACGACGGACCCCGGTACCGACCCCGGCACGACCGACCCCGGCACTGACCCCGGCACCACCGACCCCGGTACCACGGATCCCGGTACCGACCCCGGCACCACGGACCCTGGCACCACTGATCCCGGCACCACCGACCCCGGCACCGGCGCGGGCGGCACACCCGACACCGGCGTGGACGCGGGTGGCACCCCGGACACCGGCGGTGGCAGGGTCGACCCGGCCGTCTCGGCGGACGAGGCCGCGCCGACCTGCGCGGTCGAGCTCACCGCCACCACCGACGCGTCCGGCGTGTTCTCCTTCACCGGCCTGGTCGGCGGCACGTACGACCTGATGGAGACCCAGCCCGCCGCGTACGCGGACGGCAAGGACAGCGCGGGCACGGCGGGCGGCACGGTCACCGCGCCCGACGCGATCATGGGCATCGTCCTGGCGGGCGGCGTCGACGCCACCGGTTACCTGTTCGGCGAGCGCGCGGGCGTCATCACCGGCACGGTCTGGGTCGACGCGAACGGCGACGGCACGATCGACAACACCGAGATGGGCCGCATCGCCGGCGCCAAGGTCGACCTGATGGAGGGCGACAGCACCACCCCGCTCGCCAGCGCCACCACCACGGCCGAGGGCACCTACGAGTTCAAGGACGTCCCCGCGGGCGACTACTCGCTGATGCTCACCCTGCCGATGGGCTACGGGGCGACCACGCCGACCACGGTCAAGGTCACCACGACCACGACCAGCGGCACCAACGTCGACTTCGGCGTGCAGAAGGCCGCGATCGGCGACTTCGTCTGGGACGACCTGAACCGCAACGGCCTCCAGGACGCCGGTGAGCCCGGCATCTCCGGGGTCAAGGTCAACCTGCTCGACGCGCAGGGCGAGGTGAAGAGCACCACCACCACGAACGCCAGCGGCAAGTACGTGTTCGGCGACCTCGACGAGGGCGCCTACCGCGTCCAGTTCACCGTGCCGACCGGCCGCACGTTCACCGCCCAGAACGCGGGCGCTCCCGACAAGAGCTCCGCGGTCGACCGCTCGAACGGCCTCAGCGGGCCGATCGTGTTCATGGTGGCCGAGGGCAAGGTCATGCAGAACATGAACATCGACGCCGGTGTCGTCGACCGGATCACGGACCTGGGCGTCACCCTCACGGCGGACAACCCGTCGCCGCAGGTGGGCTCGCAGGTCGTGATCACCAGCAAGGTGGTCAACACCGGGACCGTGCCGGTCAACGGCGCGATCGCGACGATCACCATCCCGCAGGGCCTGACCATCAACAGCGTCGACGGCGGAGCGCCGCAGGCGCAGGGCATGGCGATGGCCAGGGCCGCGCGGGCCGACGAGGGCTGGACCTGCGCGGTGAACGGCCAGCAGGTCGTCTGCACCACGCCGGACGTCATCCAGCCGGGCGGCTCGTCGCTGCCGATCACCATCACCACCACCGCGAACAGCGCGTTCACCACCACGAACGCCACCGCGCTGGTGACGCTGGCGGACGGCACGGGCGACGACAACCCGGCCAACGACGGCGCGACCACCCCGGCCCTGTCGACGGAGACCCCGTCCACGGGCGGCCCCAACACGGGTGGTGGCACGACGCAGCAGCCGATGCCCCCGATGCCGCCGAACGGCATGGGCAACATGCCGCTCGCGTGGACCGGTTCGGAGATCCGACCGGTGCTGATCGGCGGCCTGGCGCTGCTCCTCGCCGGCCTGGGAACCCTGTTCCTCGGCAAGCGCAGGCGCAAGCAGGGCATGTGAGCGCTGACTAGCTGAACCCAGGGGCGGCCCCCCCCCCCCCCCGCGGGGCGGGGCCCCCGCCCCCGTTCGCGCGGGAAGATCGGCCCGAGGTCCGATGCCCGTCCCCGCGAACTCCCGCAGCATTCGGTGCCGTGCTGACCCGCCTGCTCCTGT
>NZ_JBQGCX010000610.1:0-5607 GCF_052038725.1 Actinosynnema sp. | reverse complement strand
CGTCACCGGAACGATCTTGAGTACTACCCTGTGCCACGACTGCGGCGGCACCGGCCCCCGACCGGCGGTGCAGCCACCAGTCCACCACCAGCCCCACCGCTGCGGCTGCGCTCGCCGCCACCGACAGCCACGCCCACAGGGTGGACGCGCTGGTCAGCGCGGGCACGAGCAAGCCGAGCGCGGCCAGGACCAGGAGCAGGACTGCGTACAGCACGCTCGCAGCGTAGATCAGCGCTGGAGCGCGGGCTCAGCCCAGCCGGGCTCAGCCCGCCTCGGCACGAGCCCCGAAGGAGTAGCCCTGCTGCCCGGCCCTGCCGTCGGACGGCGCCGCGGGGCCCCGGTCCTGCAGGTCGCGCAGCGACGACTCCAGCATGGTCTTGAGCCTGGTGCGGTACTCGCGCTCGAACGTCTGCAGCTTGTCGATCTGCTTCTCGAGCGTGTTCTTCTCCTGGGTGATGTTGCCCATCACCTCGGCGTGCTTGCGCTGCGCGTCGCGGTCGAGCGCGCTGGCCTTGTCGCGGGCCTGCCGCTCGAGCGTCTCGGCGCGGGTCCGCGCGTCGTTCAGCATGGTCTCGGCACGCGTGCGCGCCTCGTTCACCATGGTGTCGGACTTGGAGCGCGCCTCCGAGAGCAGCTGCTCGGACTTCGTCCTGGCCTCCGACAGCATCCCGTCGGCCTCGGCCTTGGCCTCGCCGGTCAGGCGGTCTGCCATCTCCTGGGCGAGCCCGAGGACCTTGGCGGCCTGGACGTGGTGGTCACCCCCACCACCGGGGGACGTCTGCTCCAGCGCCGAGGGGGGCGGCACGGGCGCGAGCCTGCGGGGCTCCTCGACGACGCGGCTGGGACCACCGACACCGGCGGCGATCTTGGCTCGTGCGTCCTCCAGGTCGGCGCGCGCGGTCTCGACCTGCTGGTCGAGCTGCTCGACCGGGTGGCGCAGGTCGGTGTTATCCTCGATCAGGCCGGCGAGCGCACCCGCAACCAGGTCGAGGAACGCGTCCACCTCGTCCTCGTTGTAGCCCCGCTTGCCAATCGGCGGCTTGCTGAACGCGACGTTGTGCACGTCCGCGGGGGTCAACGGCATCAGATCACCTCACGCACTCCTGGGCTGTGGACATCCCTGGTCCCCTCACCTGGGATCGGCTACTCGCATCAGAATGATAACGACCAGCAACAGCACAATAATGGACAAGTCCAGACTGATGTTCCCGATCCGCACGGTGGGGATGACCCGCCGCAGCGCGCGGATCGGGGGATCGGTCACGGTGTAGACGGTCTCCAGAGCCACTGCCGTGCCGCCCGCGGGCCGCCAGTCCCTGGCGAACGAGCGGACGCCTTCCACGACCATGCGCGCGATGAGCAGCAGCCAGAACGAGAACAGCAGGTAGTAGACCACGAGCAAGAGGGCATCCACACCTCCAACTGTGCCACCACTCAGCCGTGGTTGAGGAATCCGCCCTCGGCGAGCCGCCTCCGGTCTTCGGCGGTCACGTCGATGTTCGGGGGTGAGAGCAGGAACACCTTGTTGGTCACCTTGTCGATGGACCCCCGGAGGGCGAACGCCAGTCCGGCGGCGAAGTCGACCAGCCGCTTGGCGTCGGCGTCGTCCATGTCGGTGAGGTTCATGATGACGGGCGTGCCGTCCCGGTAGTGCTCCCCGATGGCCCGCGCCTCGTTGTAGCTGCGCGGGTTGAGGGTGGTGATCCGGCCCAGGGCGGCAGCCGCCGGGGCGGGCTGCTGCGGCTGCGGGGCGGGCAGGGCGCGGGGCCGGGGCGCGGGCTCGCGCTGCGCGTCGATGGCCAGCGCGCCGTGCACCGGGGTCTCGCTCCACGAGCGGCGGGACCGGGCGCGGGCGTCCGACTCGTACTCCTCGGCGTCCTCCGGGTCGGGGCGGTACTCGGACCTGCTCGAACGGCGCCGTCCGCGCTGCTCGGGGTAGGTCTCGTACTCCGCGGTCTCGGGGTACTCGGAGCGGTACTCCGAGTAGCGCCCGCCGCGCTCGTCCTCGTAGGCGTCAGGGTCGTCGGCGTACTCGGCGGGAACCATCCCGAAGTACGCCTTCAGCTTGTGGAACCCGCTCATGCCAAGCCCTTCCTCCGCCGTTCCCCAACCGCAAGGACGTCGCGGTGGCCCCAGAGGTTCCGGACAGTTACGGCGAGGTTAGTCCCCGGCTGCCCAGCAACGCTGTTCCGACACGCACGCACGTCGAACCCCATGCGATCGCATCTTCCAGGTCGCCGCTCATCCCCGCCGAGATCACGGTGGCATCGGGATGATCGTCACGCAAGCGGGTTACCGCTCCCTTCAAGAGCGCAAACGCCTCTCCGGGATACCGGCCCAGTGGTGCGACAGCCATCACACCCCTCAGCCTAAGTTCACTCGAACGGCCGATGCGCGCGGCGAGGTCCGGAAGATCAGGGACCGGACATCCTCCTCGCGCAGTGTCACCGTCAATGCTCACCTGGATGAGCACATCCCGGTGAACGCCGTCCTTGGCCGCCGCCGCGACGAGCGCGTCGACCAACCGGGTCGAGTCTACGCTGTCGATCCGGTCGGCCCAGGTCAGGACCGACCTGGCCTTGTTCCGCTGGAGTCGGCCCACCATCCGCCAGTTCGCGTCGAGATCACCCAGGTCGGCGACCTTCGCCCGTGCCTCCTGGTCCTTGTTCTCGGCGAAGTCGCGCAGCCCGAGGCCGTGCAGGAGCCGGACGTCGGAGGCCGGGAAGGTCTTGGTGACCGCGAGCAGGGTCACCTCGGCGGGGTCCCGGCGCGCCGCCTCGCAGGCCTTGTCGATGCGGGCGCGGACCTCGGCGAGGTTGAGCCGGAGCTCCTCCTCGCGGCTCACGGCTCGATCCAGGCGACGGAGGCGAGGCGGCCGGTGCCGGGGGTGCGGCGGTGGCTGAACAGGGCGCGCTCCTCGACGGTGCAGCGCGGGTCGACGCCGATCCTGCCCACGCCCGCGGCGGCGAGCTGGTTCCAGATGCCCGCGCGCAGGTCGAGCGAGGGCTTGCCCGCGCGGGACTTGGCCGCGCTGCCGGGCAGGTGCTTGTCGACGTCGGCGCGCATGTCGGCGGGCACCTCGTAGCAGTCCCCGCACACCGCCGGGCCGAGCAGGACCTCGGTGTTCTCCGGCGTCGCCCCCGCGTCGGCCATGGCCTTGAGCACGGCGGGCACGATGCCGACCCGAGCCCCGACCCGCCCGGCGTGGGCGACGGCGGCGACCCCGGCGACCGGGTCGCCGAGCAGGACCGGCACGCAGTCGGCGGTGAGCACGGCCAGCGCCAGGCCGGGCCGGGTGGTGACGACCGCGTCGGTGGCCTCCAGCGGACCGCCCTGCGGCCCGTCGACCACGGCGACGGTGCGCCCGTGCACCTGCTCCATCCAGACCAGGTCGGTGACGGGGAGGCCGATCCCCTCGGCGAGCCGGGCCCGGTTGGCCTCGACCGCCTCCGGGTCGTCCCCGACGTGGTCACCGAGGTTGAACGAGTCGTAGGGCGCCTTGGAGACGCCGCCTTCGCGGGTGGTCACGACACGTCTGATGCGCACTCCCCCAGCTTGTCACGCCCAGGGCCGAACCCCGAACCCGCGCCGGGTCACCCGGTGCGGCGACGCCGCCCCGAGCACGACGGAGCCCCCGGTGGGACCACCGGGGGCTCCTCGTCGTGCACGTTCCCGAAGGGCCGCGCTCAGCGGCCGTCCGCGTTCAGCGCCGCATGAACGGCGGCACGTCGACCTCGTCGTCCGGGTCGTCCGTGACCGGCACGGCGCGGTTGCCGAGACCGCCCAGCGGGCGGGGCAGCGGCTGCGGCGGCTGGTAGGTGCTCGCGGGCGGCTGCGGCTGGACCGGGAGGGTCGGCAGCGGCGGGGTCGGGGGCGGCGAGGGCTCGACCGCCACCGGCGGCGCGGGCTGCGGCTCCACCGCCTTCGGCGGGCTGGACAGCGCCTGCGGTTCGAGCTTCTTGTGCGTCGGCCCGTTCCCGTCGAACCCGGCCGCGATCACCGTCACCCGCACCTCGTCGCCGAGCGAGTCGTCGATGACCGTGCCGAAGATGATGTTCGCGTCGGGGTGCGCGGCCTCCTGGACCAGCGAGGCGCTCTCGTTGATCTCGAACAGCCCGAGGTCCGACCCGCCCGCGATCGACAGCAGCACTCCGTGGGCGCCCTCCATGGACGCCTCCAGCAGCGGGCTGTTGATCGCCTTCTGGGCCGCTTGCACCGCTCTGCCCTCGCCTCGGGCCGAGCCGATGCCCATCAGCGCGCTGCCCGCCCCGGACATGACGGACTTGACGTCCGCGAAGTCCAGGTTGATCAGACCGGGCGTGGTGATGAGGTCGGTGATGCCCTGGACACCGGACAGCAGCACCTCGTCCGCGGAGCGGAACGCGTCCATCAGCGAGACGCCGATGTCGCCGAGCTGGAGCAGCCGGTCGTTCGGGATGACGATGAGCGTGTCGCACTCGTTGCGCAGGGCCTGGATGCCCTCCTCGGCCTGCTTGCCCCGGCGCTTGCCCTCGACCGCCAACGGCCGGGTCACCACGCCGATGGTCAGCGCGCCGAGCTTGCGGGCGATCGAGGCCACGACGGGCGCGCCACCGGTGCCCGTGCCACCGCCCTCACCGGCGGTGACGAACACCATGTCGGCGCCCTTGAGGACCTCTTCGATCTCCTCGCGGTGGTCTTCCGCGGCCTTGTGGCCGACCTCGGGGTTGGCGCCCGCGCCGAGTCCCCTGGTCAGCTCCCGGCCGATGTCGAGCTTGACGTCGGCGTCGGACATCAGCAGCGCCTGCGCGTCGGTGTTGACCGCGATGAACTCGACGCCCTTGAGCCCGACCTCGATCATGCGGTTGACGGCGTTGACACCACCGCCGCCGATGCCGACGACCTTGATCACCGCGAGGTAGTTGTGCGGGGGCGTCATCGGTCCGCCTTCCTGATCGTGTCCGTGCTCATGTGCTGGATGCGGATGACCACCGGGTCACCGCACCCGGATTGAAACCCTCGACGCTGGGTCAAGAGCTGTGTCAACCCCGTATGTTCCTGCTGGACGGTATGCACCGGGGGTGCGTCGGTCCAGCAGCCACGCCGTAGTTGCCACGGGCGTCCGCCGTCCGGTCACCCCGTGGGGCAGCGCCGCGCTGGGCCAAGGGTAGTCCGACCGCGCGGGCGGTTTCGCCCAGCCCGCTCGGCGCGGCGGGCGTGACGGCCGCCACCGACCGTCCTCATCAGACGTGGTCGGGGGCGCGCAGCCGTGATCGCGGGTGGTGGGAAGTGTCCCGACCCGCGCAGACCGGCGACGACGCGATCGGGGCCCGCGCCAAACCGTGACGCGAATCACCACGCGCGAGTGCCTGAACGGGCACGCCGGGAGCGCGCGGCGCGCGCCGGTGGGAGCCGTCGCGCGCCGCCCCCGACCTCAGGACACCGTCGGCAGCTCGGGGCTGGTCACGTCGTACACCTTGCCCTCGCGGGTCAGCAGCACGTCCAGGACGGCGGCCTTGCGCGGGGTGTCCTGCGCCGAGCCCCAGCGGACCTCGCGGCCCGCCGACATCTCCAGCACCAGGTCGGTCCCGCCGCTGGAGCCCACCGACAGCACCTCGCGGCGCAGGT
>NZ_JBQGCX010000609.1:0-1958 GCF_052038725.1 Actinosynnema sp. | reverse complement strand
AGCGCTCACCCCGGCAGCGCCACCGGCTCCAGCGGCCTGATGCCCTCGGTCACGAACGACGGCGGCTCGATCCGCCCGGAGCACCGGCTCACCCCGGACCCGACCACCCCGTTGCGCCGCACCACGACCTCGTACTCCCGCTCCACCCCGAGCACCGTCACGACCCGCGCGTGCCCGTCGCTGCCCGCCACCGGCCGCTCGTCCACGGCCAGCGCCGAGTCCACCCCCCGGTACCCCATCGCCTTGCGCAGCGCGATCTCCGCGAACTGCGCCCACGGCGTGGTCGCCGACGTGCGCCCCCGCAGGTGCTCCGGCGCGACCTGCCCGGTCAGCGCGGCCTTCGCGACCAGCGCCGCCTCGTCCGGCCCGAGCTGCCCGTGCAGGAACCCGTCCGGCACCACCAGCAGGTTCCCGGCCCACCGGTCCCCGCCCAGGTGGCTGACCTCCCACGCCCGGTCCGGGTGGTTCTGCGCGAGCACCCCCGCCAGCGGCCTGCCGAGCACCGCGCAGCACATGTCCTTGGACCCGTGCGTGCACACCAGGAACATCGGCCCCTCCACCGGGACCCCGTGCCCCGGCACCCCGGCGCCCACGGCCTCCAGGTCCAGCGCGGCCAGCTCAGCCAGGTCCGAGACCTCGATCCGCTCCAGCCACCGCCAGCCGGGCCGCCCGCTGGCCACGAACACCGCGCGCTTCGCGCCGGGGGAGCGGTGGTGCCTGCCCGGACGGCGGACGAGCAGCGGGCGCAGCCCACCGGCCCGCAGCGCGTCCAGCCGCCCAGGGGGGAACGCCTGCGCCAGCACCCGTTCCAGCGCGTCCGCCTGCCAGGGCCCCGGCTGCTCGATCAGCAGCCACGACGTCATGCGCGCCGCGGTGCCCGCCGGGTTGCCGCCGAGCAGTCTGGTGACCACCGCGCAGCCGGGCAGCGCGTCGGAACGGGGTTCGGACATACCTGTGACTGTATCCATTCGCCGGTTAGGTATGCCTAAACTTAGCTCACTCACTTCGGTGAGAGCAGCCCCTGGGCCACCAGTTCCCCGAGCAGGGCGCGCACAGTCACCCGATCGAGAGCAGGACCGCCCGCTTCGACCAACGACGTCACCGTGCGTGCCCGACCGCCCAGCAGCGCCGCCAGCACCGGCTCCGCCGCGCCCGCGAAGACCAGCCGCCTCCCGACCGCCGCCAGCACCACCGCGTCGCCCTCGCGCGAGAGCACCGCCCTCGGCGCGAGCAGCAGCACCTCGGCCCCGTCGTCCTCCGGGAGCAGCGCCGACGTCGCCGTCCACGGCAGCCCGACGTGCTCCACCGCGGGCGCCTGCGCGTCCCGGTCGGCCAGGAACCGCGCCACCACGCCGTCGTCCAGCCGCTCCAGCAGCCTGGCCCGCAGCAGCGCCGCGTGCCCCGCCTGCTCGGCGGCCGTGCCGAACCTCGGCAGGTCGCCCCGGAACGCCTCGTCGGCCCGCAGCTGGTCGGCCAGCCACGCCACCAGGTCCACCCCGGTCGCCCGGTTCACCCCGATGGTCAGGTGCAGCGACTCCTCGCCCACCGCGGACACGTCGTGCCAGCACCCGCGCGGCAGGTACAGCACCTCGCCCGCCTCCAGCACGAACTCGTCCAGCGGCCCGCCCTCGGGCCTGGGCGGCAGCTCGACGTCCCGCACCATCGGGGCCACCCTGGTGAACCCGTGGATCCGCCAGCGCTTGCGCCCGGACACCTGCACGACGATCGCGTCGTGGTCGTCCCAGTGGACGTCGAACCCGTGCGTGACGCCCCAGCCCGCGTAGGCGTTCACCTGCACCCGCTCGCGCAGCTCGTGCTCCAGCCCCACGGCCAGGTCGCCGACCGCGCCCACCAGCTCCTGCACCGAGTCCAGCACCAGCGTCGCCCCGCCGCGCACCTGCTCGGCCAACTTCCCCGGCAGCACCCTCGGCACCTGCCCGGCCCGCCGGGTGTCCACC
>NZ_JBQGCX010000608.1:0-1710 GCF_052038725.1 Actinosynnema sp. | reverse complement strand
AGACGGGGCGCGAGCTGCGCTACCTGGTGGTCTTCGACCGGGGCACGAGCGAGCCGCTGGCCTCGGCCGAGGTGGGCGCCGCGTGCGGGCGGGTCGAGGCGTACCACCCGCAGATCGCGGTGGCCGTCGCGACCTCGACCGATCCCGGCTTCGGGACCCGGATGGGCGACGACCGGGCGTACAGCGCGCAGGCGGAGGCGGCGAGCCGGACCAAGCGCAAGCCGGACGAGACCGCGCAGCTCAAGTCCGCCGTGCCGGAGACGGGCGACCTGACGGCGCAGCAGTGGGACATGGAGCTGGTCAACGCCGCCGCCGCGCACGCGGTGAGCACCGGCAGCCGCGACGTGGTGGTCGGCGTGCTGGACTCGGGCGTGGACCCGGACCACCCCGACCTGGTCGGTGCGCTGGACCCGGAGCTGTCGGCGGGCTGCACGAGCGGCGTGGCCGACCCGGCGCGGGCGTCCTGGTCGCCGACGACCTCGCCGCACGGCACGCACGTGGCGGGCACGATCGCGGCGGCCGACGACGGGCGGGGCACCACGGGCGTCGCGCCGGGCGTGCGGATCGCGTCGGTGAAGGTCGTGGACGACGACGGGTTCATCTACCCGGAGTACGCGGTGTGCGGGTTCATGTGGGCCGCGACGCGGGGCATGGCCGTCACGAACAACAGCTACTACATCGACCCGTGGGTGTTCACCTGCCGGGACCAGGGCGGCCAGTCCGTGGTGCACGAGGCGGTGCGGCGCGCGGTGGACTACGCGGCGGACCGGGGCGTGCTGAGCGTGGCGGCGGCGGGCAACGAGGGCGCCGACCTGACCAGGCCCGGTCGGGACGCGCTGAGCCCGACGAACGCGGCGGCCAGGCCGAGGCCCGTGGACAGCTCGTGCCTGGTGCTGCCCGCGCAGCTGCGCAACGTGGTGGCGGTGTCGTCGGTGGGCTCGTCGAAGGTGAAGGCCGGGTACAGCTCGTACGGGCTGGGCGCGGTGGACCTGACCGGGCCGGGCGGGGACCGCAAGCAGCCCGCGGACGACGGCGTGCCGGGGTGCGTGCTGTCGACGGTGCCGTCGGGCTACGACTACTCGTGCGGCACGTCGATGGCGGTGCCGCACGTGTCCGGGGTGGCGGCGCTGCTGGCGTCGGGGCACCCGGAGGCCTCGCCCGCCGAGCTGACGAAGATGCTGGGCGAGCAGGCGGAGACGCTGCCGTGCCCGGCGGACTACGACCTGAACGGCACGGGCGCGCAGGACGGCTACTGCACCGGGTACTCCGAGTACAACGGGTTCTACGGGCACGGGCTGGTGGACGCCGAGGCGGCGGTGAGGTCGCCGCTGACCGGGGTCGGCGGGCCCGCGGGCGGCGCCCCTGGGCAGACCGGGTCGGGGCAGGCGGGCTCGGGGCAGGCGGGTTCGGGGTCGGGCCAGGGCGGCTCGGGGCAGGCCGGTGCGGGCCAGGGCGGCTCGGGGCAGGCGGGCTCGGGCGAGTCGGGGCCGGTGCGGGCCGGGGGTTCGGGCGAGCGGACCGAGGCCGGTGGCGCGGGGACCGGGAGCGGGACGGGCAAGGCCGCCACCATCGGGTGAACTATGGCCTGACCGGGGTTCTTCCGGGCCCGCTCACAGCGCGTTCATAGCTTTTCGGCGCACTCTCTGCGCCATGGACGACCCTCCGGACCGCGCGGCGCGCGGCGCCCGCCGGGACGCGGCCCGGCGCCGG
>NZ_JBQGCX010000607.1:0-1657 GCF_052038725.1 Actinosynnema sp. | reverse complement strand
TCCCCCGCCGCGATCGCCGCCGTCGCGCGCTCGGCGAACCGGCGCAGCAGCCCGGCGTCCCCCGACGGCCCGAAGCACACCAGCGCGGCCCCCGGCGTCAGCGGCACGGCGGTCGCCTTGGTCGGGGCGCCCGCGGGCAACCCCCAGGGCGCGTCACCGGGCTCGACCAGCTCGACGCCCTCCCGCGCCCCGTCCACCCCGGCCACCCCGGCCACCCCATCCAACACGTCCAGCACGTCCGTCAGCCCCGGCACGCCCTCGGCGACCTGCCGCGTCCCCCGGCTCACCACCACGTCCCCGCCCGAGGACCGCCGCCACCACTCCAGCCGCCCGCGCTGCCCCGGCGCCACCACGACCGCGTGAGCCGCGGGCGCGAGCTCGACCACCGCCCGCAGCGCGTCGTCCCGGTCCACCGCCCCGTCGAGCCGCCGGGTCACCCCGTCGAGCAAGTCCTCCGGCGTCCGGTAGTGCGCGACCCACCCGTCCCCGAGCTGCTGCGACCGCCCTCCCGGCGCGGCGGGAGCGCCGACGCGGGCGTCCGGGAACAGCGCCTCGGCCGGGGGGTTGGCCAGGCGCACCACGCCTTCCGGGTCCAGCACGACGACGGCCTCGTGGAGCCCGCCGACGAGCAGGCGCCAGTTCTCCGGGGTGATGCCCTCCGGGGTGAAGCCCTCCGCCGTGCCCTCCTGACCGCCCCCCTCGGCACCCGCGGCGGGCCCCTGTCCGGCCCCGCGCCAATACCCCTGGGCCATCTCCGGCTCCTGATGTGTCGGGTCGGTCCCCAACTTATCGGACCGCACCGGCACGCGGCCGGTCGGACAGTGGCAGGCTTGCCCGCAGAGGCTGCGGCCGGAACGCGAGACCAACCGGCGCGGCGGCGCGGGAGAGCGGGGCACCGGCCCGCGGCGCCCGCACCACCGCGCAGCACCACCGCGCAGCACCACCGCGCAGCGCGAGACCCGCTGGACATTCGGAGGCTGGAGTGACGACCGCTCGGGACGACACGGACGTGACCCTGGACCGGCTGCTGGCCGCGCTGAGGGAGATGCGCGACGGGAACTTCCGCCGCCGCCTGGTGGTGCCGTTCGGCAGCAGGTTCGCCGAGGTGGCGACGGTGTTCAACGAGATCGCCGAGCGCAACCAGGCGCTGGTGGGCGAGCTGGTGCGGGTGCGGCAGTCCGTCGGGCAGGAGGGCAGGCTCGGCGAGCGGCTCAGCCCCGGCGCGGGCGGCCCCGGCGGCTGGGCGAGGGCGACCGACTCGGTGAACGGGCTGATCGACGACCTGAGCGCGCCGACGACCGAGCTGAGCCGGGTGCTGGCGGCGGTGGCGCGCGGCGACCTGTCCCAGGAGCTGACCGTGAGCTCGCGCGGGGAGCTGGCCGCGCTGGTGGACAGCTTCGACTCGATGACGTCGACGCTGCGCACGTTCGCGGGCGAGGTGACCCGCGTGGCGCGCGAGATCGGCACGGACGGCCGCCTCGGCGGTCAGGCGCAGGTGCCGGGGGTGGCGGGCACCTGGAAGGACCTCACCGAGTCGGTGAACGTCATGGCCGGCACCCTCACCGACCAGGTCCGCAACATCGAGCAGGTCACCACCGCCGTCGCCCGCGGCGACCTGTCGCGTCAGATCACGGTGGATGTGAAAGGCGAGATTCTC
>NZ_JBQGCX010000606.1:0-6385 GCF_052038725.1 Actinosynnema sp. | reverse complement strand
GACTCGTCGTGCCGCTGCTCCAGGCGCAGCTGCGCGACGACCACCCGCAGCACGCGGTGCGCCCGCTCGTCGAACACCCCAGTGTCACCGGTCGACCGCCACAGCGCGTGCGCGAGCGTGACCGGGTACGCCAGGCTGTCGATCTCGTACTTCTGCTCCCACACGTGCGGGTCGTCGCACAGGTCCGCCTGCTCGTAGTGGGCGCCGGTCGGGCCGTCGTTGAACGCGTTGGCGTACGGGTCGTGGTCCAGGCACGCGAACTGCCTGCGCACCACGGCGGCCACCAGCTCGGCCAGCGGCGGGCAGTCGGGCAGGAACCGCAGGTACGGCGTCAGCTGCGTGGTGGAGTCGCGCATCCACATGGCGGGGATGTCGCCCGTGATCACGAACGCGCTGCCGTCCGCGCCGATCGTGACGGTGTCCCGCAGCGTGCGCAGCAGCGCGGCCTCCACCATCGCGCCGATCCGCTCACCGGCCGCCGCCCGCACGCGCGCGGAAGCCGCGGCGATCGTCTCGTTCACCTCTGCCACGGCGTGGCCCCTCCCTCGTCGGTGACGCGGATCCGCGCCGCGCCACCCGGTTCGTCCACCTCGTCGCCGCTCCACGCGCCGATCTCCACCGGGACCGCGACCGGCCGCCCGGTGGCCCACGAGCCCAGCTCGTCCAGGCCCAGCACGAACTCCACCACGCTCTCGCCGGGTTCGCACGTCACGCGCCGCACGGCCAGCAGGGTCCGGCGGCGCGGGCGCACGCCCAGCTCGTGGCGGCGGCCGTAGAGCGGCACGACGGCGGACCGCCGCCCGCCGGTGTTGGCCACGGCCACCGGGACCCGCAGCGAACCGCCGCCCGCCAGTTCCCCGGCGGTGATGTCCCACGACGTCCCGTGCACCCGCGCCGCGACCGAAACCCCGCTGCCGAAGGGGATGCCCACCGGCCGCCGCTGGTCGGCGTACCCGCGCGCGGTCTCCACGCGCTCGTCGTGCGCCACCGGGAAGACCCCGTCGGCCACCGGGAACGACGCGGGCAGCCGACCCGTGGCGGTGCCGTCGAGCAGCGCCCCCACGATCGCCGCACCCCCGCTCGGACCGGGGAAGGGCACCACGAGCAGCGCGTCCACCACCCCGGCCAGCTCGGTGAGCGCGCGCGGTCGGCCGTCGACCACCACGGCCACCACCGGCTTGCCGCTCGACCGGGCCGCGCGCGCGAGTTCCAGCTGCGGCAGGGGGAGCGCGACCGAGGCCAGGTCGACGCCCTCCCCGTTGGTCGTGTCCGCCGCCGACTCCGCGACCGCCCCATTGTCGGCGAACTCGTCGCCGTAGCCGCGCCTGCTCGTGCCGCCGAGCACCAGCACGCAGACGTCGGCGCCCTCGACCGCGCTCCCCACCGCCGCGAGCGCGTCCGGGCCGAGCGCGCTGCGCACCCGCGATCCGGGCGCGTGCAGCACCCGCCCCGCACCCAGCCGCGCCACCAGCGCCGAGCGCACGGTCGACGCGCCGGGGTCGTCGGCGGGCCGGGGCGGGGTGTAGTCGCCGAGCTGCGAGTCAAGGTCGTCGGCGTTCGGGCCGATCAGCGCGACCACGCCGGACGGGTCGAGCGGCAGCACCCCGTCGTCCCGCACCAGGACCACGGCCTGCCGGGCGGCCCGGTCGACCAGCCGGGCCACGTCGCGCGGCGCGGGCGGGGCGGCCACCGGCGCGGGCCCGTCCAGCAGGCCGACCCGCCGCTTGAGCGCGAGCACCCGGTCGACCGCGCGGTCCAGCTCGCCCTCCGCCACCAGCCCCCGGTCCAGCGCCTCCCCGAGGTGCGTGAACGCCTCGTCCCACAGGCTCAGGTCGACCCCCGCGCGCAGGGCCAGCGCCGCCGCCGCCGCCGGGTCCGGGGTGCTGTCGCGCAACCGGTCGATCGCGGTGCCGTCGGCCATCACGATCCCGTCCCAGCCCCAGTCCTCCCGCAGCACGCCCGTCAGCAGCCCCCGGTTGCCGGTGCACGGCACGCCGTCGACGTCGTTGTAGGCGGCCCTGAACCCGGCCACCCCGGCGCGCGCCGCCGCGTGCGCGGGCCGCAGGTGGACCTCGCCCAGCTCCCTGGGCCCGATCGGCGCGCCGGAGCCGTTGCGCCCGCCGATCCCGGCGCCCTGGGCCGCCAGGTGCTTGGCCACCACCGCGACGCGCCCCGCGCCGATCGGCCCCGAGCCCGCGCCCTGCATCCCGCGCACGGTCGCGGCCACCAGCAGCGCGGCCAGCGCCGGGTCCTCGCCGAAGCACTCCTCGGCGCGCCCCCAGCGCGGATCGCGCAGCACGTCCAGCCCCGACACCAGCGCCACGTGCGTGCCCCTGGCGCTCGCCTCGGCGGCCACCGCCGCCGCCAGCTCCTCGGTCAGCCCGACGTCCATGCCTGCCCCGAGCGCGAGGTTGACCGGCAGCGTCGTCGCGCCGAGCGCCTGCACCCCGTGCGGGGCCTCCTCCACGAACAGCACCGGAACGCCACAACCGTTGCGCACCACGTACTCCTGCACCGCCGCGCACGCCTCCGCGCTGCGCTCGGGTGGAATCCCGTTGCGCCAGTGGACCTCCGACCACGGGTCGGCGCGCAGCACGCCGTAGATCGCGCCGAGGCCGCCGAAGCGGTCGACCTCGCGCCGGAGCACGTCGGTCACGCGCGGCGCCCCGTCGACCCAGCGCAGCGCCTCCCAGCCCTTGAGGCGCTGGTTGACCTGGCCGACCCGGTGCGGCAGCGGCAGCTCGGCAGCGGTGATCATCCCTTGACCGCCCCCGACACCAGCGCGCGCTGCATCTGCCGCTGGAGCACCGTGTACACCAGGTACACCGGCAGCAGCGTGAACAGCGTGCCCGCCATGAGCACGCCGTAGTCGGTGCCCGCGTCGACCTTGAGGGTCGGCAGCGCGACCTGGATCGTGCGCTGCGCGGTGTCCGGCCCGATCAGGATCAGCGGGTACAGGTAGGCGTTCCAGAACGACAGGAAGTTCAGCAGCAGCACCGTCGCGATGCCCGGCACGCAGATCGGCAGGTACACCTGCCGCAGGACCTGCGACGCCGACGCCCCGTCCATCGAGGCGGCCTCCTCCAGCTCGCGCGGGATGGTGCGCATGAACGACGTCAGGATCACGATCGACAGCGGCAGCGCGGTGGCGGGCAGCAGGAGCACGACGAACGTGCGGGTGTGGAACTGGCCGAGCAGCGCCGCGAGCAGGAAGGTCGGGAACAGCGCGGCGAACGAGGGGATCAGGAAGCCCAGCGCGAACACGCCCTCGACCACCTTGCCGAGCCTGCCGGTGGAGCGGGCGAGCGCGAACGAGGCGGGCAGGGCCAGCAGCAGGGTCAGCACGAGCGCGCCGAGCGTGGTCAGCACCGAGTTCGCGACCGCCAGCACCAGGTCGGCCTGGTCGATCGCGGTGGTGAAGTTCCCGAGGTCCCAGGTGCTTGGGAACGCCAGCGGCGACTCGAAGATCTCCTCGTTGGACTTGAACGAGGACACGATGAAGTAGTACAGCGGCACGATCAGCAGAGCGGCGTAGATCCAGGCGAGTGCGCCGCTGGTGATCGAGCCCGCGCGGTCGCGCAGGGGGCGGCGGGCGGTCCCGGCCATGGTGGACTCCTCGGGTTCGGGTCAGTAGGTCGCGCGGAGCACCCTGCGGATCGCGCCCATGCCCAGCAGGCCGAGCACGAACAGGATGAGGCCGACCGCCTGGCTGTAGCCGAGGTCGGTCTCGACGAACGCCTTGCGGTACACCAGGTACGAGAGCGTCGTCGTGGACGTGCCCGGACCGCCCTGGGTCAGCAGCAGCACGGTCTGCGCCGAGTTGAACAGCATGGACAGGAACTGGAGCATCGTCACCACGCCGATGAAGTCGCGGGCGATGGGCCAGTACATGCCCCAGGCGATCCGCCAGTCCCCGGCGCCGTCGATGCGCGAGGCTTGCACGATCTCGGCGTCCACGCCGTCGAGCCGCGAGGCGATGAGCACCGCCGAGTAGCCGATGCCGCTCCACAGCTCGACCGCGACGATCGCGCCGAGCGCGGTGGACGGGTCGGCGAGCCAGGCCGCGCCGTCCAGGCCGAGCGGGCGCAGCAGCCCGTTGAGCAGGCCGTCCGGGTTGAGCACCGCGTAGAAGACCATCGCGGTCGCGGGCGCGGAGATC
The DNA here is from genome assembly GCF_052038725.1 of Actinosynnema sp. Lineage (NCBI taxonomy): Bacteria > Bacillati > Actinomycetota > Actinomycetes > Pseudonocardiales > Pseudonocardiaceae > Actinosynnema > Actinosynnema sp. The sequence continues at coordinate 2,226 of NZ_JBQGCX010000606.1, read as the reverse complement.
AGCGCGGGGATGAAGAGCAGGTAGCGCAGCACCTTGTGGCCGCGCGGCTTCTGCACGACGTAGAACGCGAGCAGGAACGCCAGCACGATCATCACCGGCAGGCCGACGGCGATCTGCAGCGCCGAGTTGCCCGCGGCGGTCCAGAAGTTCTCGTCGGCGAACACGCGGGAGAAGTTGTCCAGTCCGGCGAAGCCCGGCTGGACGAGCATCCCCGGCCAGGACAGGAACCCGATGACGATCATCGCCAGGACCGGGCCGATCATGAACACCGCGTACCAGACGAGCGCGGGCAGCGCGAAGCCGGGGAAGCGGTCCCGCGCGGACCGGCGCGGGGCGAGGCCTTGCGGCGCGGGAGGTTCTGCACTGCTCGTGACGCCGACAGCGGCGTCGGTCGTAGCGGTCAAGGTCGGCTCCTTCCTCACACCGTGGCGTAGGCCCGTTCGAAGACCTCGATGATCCGTTCGGCGGGGATCGGGCCGTAGGCGGCTGCCGTGGCCTGGATCATCGGCTCGAACGCTGACTGGGGGATGACCAGGTCGGGCAGCATGACGGGGGAGACCTGCTGGTCGGTCAGGCGGGAGGCCTGCGCGACGAGCGGGAAGTCCTCGCTCACCGTGTCGGTGATCCGGCTCATGTCCCGGCCGGAGCCCAGGATCATCGAGTCGATCACCTCGTCGCTGTACAGGTGCTGCACGAACGGCTTGATCAGGTCGAGCTTGTCCGCGCCCCCGCGGCTGATCCAGATGCCGTGGCCGTTGAAGCGGCGGATCACGCTCGGGTGCGCCAGCACGCCGCCGCGCGAGGGCTTGGGCCAGCCGCCGACGACGACCTCCCTCGCCCGCTCGGCGGGCACCTTCGCCAGCGCCGACGACATGGCGGGCACGATCGCCGCCTTGCCGGTGTTGAACTGGGTCAGCTCCGAGTCGGAGGTGTAGCCCTGCACGTCGTCGACGAAGACGCCCGCGTCCCGCAGCTCCACGAAGTGCTCGACCCCGGCGACGGCGGCCGGGCTCTCGGAGAGCTTGCCGCTGCCGAACACCCGCTTGGCCTCGTCGGCGGTGAGGAAGCCCTGGATGACCTGGAGGAACATCTTCTGCCCGCTCCAGTCGGACCCGCCGACCGTCACCGGCCCGATCCCCTTGGAGCGCAGCGCGTCGGCCACCGCGATCAGCTCGTCTGAGGTCGTCGGGATCTGCGCGCCCGCCTGCTCCAGCAGCCTGGTGTTGTAGGAGACCGGCCAGTTGGTGCGGGTGAAGGGGAACGCGCGCAGGTTGCCGTCCGCGTCGGTCCACTCGGCCAGCGCCTCGGGGATGATCTTGTCGCGCAGCCCCCACTCGTCGAGCAGCCCGGTGAGCGGGATCGTCGCCCCCAGGCCGGTCCAGGAGAGCGTGCGGCCCTGCAGGTTCACCAGGGCGACGTCGGCCTCCGCTCCGGCGAGCGAGCTGGTCTCGAAGACGATGGGCAGGTCGGAGCCGTTCTTGAGCAGCGCGACCGGACGACCGGTCCGCCGCTCGTAGGCGGCGACCGCGTCGGCGAACACCGTGGCGCCCGCGACGGCGCCGCTGAGCTGGGTGTGCACCGAGAGGGCGCCGGGCCTGCGGGACGCGGGCGTCAACGCGCCGCACCCCGCCAGGAGCGGCGCGGCGACGCCGCCGATCGCGGCGCGCAGCAGGGTGCGCCTGCTGATGGAGTGGGACAAAAGCCCTCCTCGGAAGCTTCGTAGCGTCATCCGGATACGCGGAACCGCCGTTGGGGGGCGGGTTTGTAAAGCGGTGCACAATCGAAGTGGCGAGCAAGGTATACCGCTTTACATCCGGTGGTCAACGCCCTTAGCCTCGGCGGTGCCATGAGTGAACCCAGCACGAAGCGCGTGACGATCGCGGCGGTGGCCCGCAGGGCGGGTGTCTCACCGTCCGCGGTGTCGCACGTCTTCAACGGACGGCCGAACGTCTCCGAAGCCACCGCGGCCCGCATCCGCGCCGCCGCCGACGAGCTCAACTGGCGCCCGAACCTCGCCAGCCGCAAGGTCTCCGGCGGGGGCGGGCGCAGCCTGGGCCTGGTCATCGCCCGGTCGCGGGGCACGTTCGGCCGCGACCCCTTCTTCATGCGCCTGCTCGCCGGGCTGACCGAGCCGCTGGCCGAGCTCGGCTGGTCGCTCTCGCTGACCCTCGTGCGGCCCGACGAGGACGAGGAGCAGCTCTACCGGCAGTGGTGGCGCGAGCGGCG
>NZ_JBQGCX010000605.1:0-8820 GCF_052038725.1 Actinosynnema sp. | reverse complement strand
CTGGTTCGGGGGGGGGGGGGGGGGGGGGGGGGGGGGCTGCGGGGGCGGCGTCGGGATCGACGGGTCCTGCGGCGACCGGGTCTGGGCAGGGGTGTCCCGCGCGGCCGGGGTCTGGGCGCTCGGGTTCTGCGCGTTCGGGGTCTGGACCGACGGGGTCTGGACCGACGGGTTCGGCGTGGCCGGGTTCGGCGTGAACGGGTTCGCGCCGAACAGGCCGCCCCGCGCGGGCGGGACGTCGCGCGACGGCGTGCCCGCGTCCACCGACCGGGCGCCCGGCGCGGGCGCCGGGGTCTCCGGGCGGGTGAAGTACTGCGCCTCCGGGCGCGCCGCCGGCGGCGGGACGTCCGGCGTGCCGTCGGGCCGCGCCGCCTCCGGCGACGGCTCGGGGCGGGTGCTCCGCGGCGGCTCGGCGTGGAAGGTGTTCCGGCCGTTCGGGTCCACGTCGTGGTAGATCCGCAGCGGCTCGGCGTCGCGGCCCGACACCGGGTCGATCCGGGTGACGGTCGGGTTCGGCTGGTTCACCGACACGATCTCGATCGGCCGCTCCAGCTGCGAGGCCAGCATGTTCGCCGCGAGCTCGTTCGCCTTCTGCGCCTGCGCGTTCTCCACCGGCGAGTCGGGCCGGTTCGTCCACGGGGCGGGCTGCACCAGGCTGTTGACCAGGTGGCCGGGCGGGACGGGGTTGTCGATGCTGAACTCGCCGACCATCTTCGCGACGTCCGGGTCGTTCTGGACGCGCGTGATCGTGTCGTGCCGCAGGTCGACCGACGTGTCCGGGCCGACGCCGTCGCGCCTCGCCGCGTCGACCGCGTGGAACAGCGTTCCCGGCGCGGGCGGCGGGGCGGTCGGCAGCACGTACGCGCCGATCGTCTGGATGTTGTTGCGCACGTTGATCGGCGTCGGCGCGGACACCAGGTTGACGGCCGTCACGTACTTCAGCGCCGGGTCGACGCCGACGGTCACGCCGCCGAAGTCGCCCTTGTTGCTCGGCGTCGTCGAGATCGAGTACGCGAGCTTGTTCACGTCCTGCGTGCCCAGGCTGTCCACGTCCTGGTCGGGCCGCCACGAGCCGTCGGGGCGGGGGCCCTGCGGGTTCGCCGCCGGGTTGCGCCCCCCGACGTCCATCGAGGTGAACTGCTCCTGGAACTCCTTGAAGTGGATGCCCTTGCGCGCGGCCTGCTGGTTGTAGAACCGCTTCACCGCGTCGTTCGCGGGCACGTGGCTCTGCGGCAGCGAGCCGTCCATCGCGAACTTCTGCACGAACCGGCCGAGGTCGGTCTCGATCGCGCCCGCGGCGAAGTCGGTCTGGAAGGCCGTGCCGCGCTGCGGGTGCTGGTTGTTCTGCGCGTTCGCGGAGGCGTTGCCCTCCAGCGAGTCGTACAGGTCGTCGACCTTCATGTCGGGGTCGTACGACGGCGGCGCGAAGTCCTTCTTCCCGGCCTGGTACTCGGCCGAGTAGTGCGTGTTCAGCTCGTTCGCGTACAGCTTGTGCATCGACGTGGCGAGGTTGCCGTACTCGGCGCCGACCGGGCCGAACTTGGAGTCCTTGATCGCCGTGGTGGCCACGCCGTCCACGAACAGGTTGGGCTCCGGGATGTACGGCAGCAGCGGGTGCGACTTCGCCAGGTTGTCGCGGGTCTGCATGTCGTTCGCGATCGCCCGCTCGAAGGCGGTCTTGAACTCCGGCGTGTCGATCTTGTCGCGCTTCGCCTCGAGGTTCGCGATCTTCTTCTGGGTCTTCTTGTCGGGGCGGCCCTTGGCGTCGTCCTTGAGCTGCTGGATCTCCTGGTCGATCAGCGCCTTGCCGCTCTCGCGGACCTTGCCGAAGTCGGAGATCGGCCGGTAGCCGCCGCCGAGGAGCAGCGGCCGGTTCGGCTGCGGCCTGCCGTCCACGGTGACGTCCGGGTTGGCCATCAGGTCCGTGATGTGCTGGAAGATGTGCTTGCCGGACGGCACGTTCCGGCTGGCCACGTCGAAGTCCTGGATCGCCAGGTACGGGTGGGTGCCCTTGCCGACCATCGCCGACACCGCGAACTTGTTGATGTCGCTCTTGATGGTGTCGTTGCGCATCTGCCCGTACGGGAAGGCCCCGTCGAACGTGCCGACGTTGACCAGCGCGATCGGGTCGTTCGTGCGCTGGTTGATCGTGTCCTGGGCGTTCCTCATGGCGGACTTGATCTGCGCGTCCGACCCGTCGCGGCCGTTGACGCCGAACACGAAGGCGACCCTGCCGTCCAGCTCGGCGGGCATGTCCGCCTTGATGCTGTCGATGACGGAGTCCAGCTCGCCCAGCTTGGAGTGCGGGACGACGATGTTGACCACGAACGACGGCGGGTGGTTGTTCGCGACGCTGTGCTCGAGGTGCCCCAGGTAGTTCTTCGCGTCCGGCACCTTGACGGGGCCGTCGGCGAGGGCCTTGAACGCCGGGTTGTACGTGCCCATCCTCGGGTTGAGCGTGATGGTCTTGGCGTTCGGCAGGTCGTAGGGCGGTCCGGGGGTGTGGTCGACGTCGGCGTGCCCGTCGACCATCTCCACGTCGGCGACCCTGGAGTCGGACGGCTGGGCGTCGGTCATGCTCACGTCCGACAGGCCCGTGTCCGAGCGCGGCGGGCCGACCAGGTCGCGGAACGACTGCGGGTTCCCGCTGGTCCTGGCGCCGCCGAGGGCCCTCGGGTTGTCCTTGAGGGACTGCTCGCGCAGGTTCGACTCGACGTCGAGCAGCCTGGCCGGGTCATTGCCCCAGGCGCGCACGTCGTTCGCGGCCCTGCGCACGTCGCCCGCCGCCGCGTCGTGCTTGGCCTGCGCGGCGGGCAGGTCCCGCTGCGCGGTGGCGGGGCCCGCGGTGTCGACCCTGGCCTTGGCGACGTCGAGGTCGGCCTTGGCCTGCTTGTAGTCGAACTCGGCCTTCTTGAAGTCGCCCCACGCCTGGGAGCGGGTCTGCGGGAAGTCCTCGCGCTGCTTGCCGAGGTTCGGGCCGGGGTGGCCGTTCGCGTCGGCCTCCAGCGCCTGGTCGAACTTCGCCCGCAGGTCCGGGGACAGGGTGAGCGGCGCGTCCGGGCGGCCACCACCGGGCTGGGTCTCCGGCGCGCGGGTGGTGGGGGCCTGGGTGTTCGGGGTGGTGGTGTCGGGGGACTGCTGGTTGGGCGACTGCTGGTTCGGCGACTGCGGGGACGGGACCTGGCCGTCGACGCCCCGGTCGTTCGAGACCTGGGTCTCGGGCGCGCGGGTGCTCGGGGCCTGGGGGTCCTGCGCCTGGACGTTCGGGGCCGGGGTGCTCGGGCTCTGGACGCCCGGGGTGTCCGCGCCGCGGTCGTTGACGCCGGGCACGTCGGTGTCCGGCCTCGCCGTGCTCGGGGCCTGGGTGTCGACGTCGGACCGACCGCCCGGAACCTGCGCGTCCGGGGACGCCGGGGTGGGCGTCACGGCGGTCGGCGCGGGCGCCGGCGTGCTCGGCCTGCTGCCGCCCGGCGCCTGGGTGTCGGGCGTCGGGGTGTCCGGCGTCGGGGTGCTGCTGTCCCTGGGGGAGCCGGTGTCGCGGGGCGCGGGCGCGTCCGGCCGCGCGGTGGGGTCGGCGGGCGGGGGCGCGCCCCGGCCGCCGCGACCGCCGCCGGGCGGCGCGCCGAGGTCGTCGCCGCCCCGGTTGCGGCTCGGGCCGGGGTCCGCGTCCCGGTCTCCCGGCGGGGGAGGCGGGGCGCCGGTGTCGCGCGCGGGCGGCGCGTCGACGGCGGGCGGCGCGGGGGTGAGGCCGTCGCGCGCGGCGTTCAGCTCGGCGAAGGCGGACTCGATGTCGCGGTTGAGCTGCGCCTGGGTGTCCGGGCTGACCGGGCCGTTCAGCTGCGCCCGGTGGTTGGCCTCGATCGCGGTGTCGACCTGGCCGACCGCGTTGTCGTACCGCTGCTGCGGCGACGCGGGCGCCGACGTGGTCGGGGGCGCGATGGTGCGCGCGTCGTTGAGGTTCGCGAACGCGGACTCGATGTCGTTGTTCAGCTGCGCCTGCCGGTCCGGGCTGACCGGCCCGTCCAGGTGCGCGTCCAGGTTCGCCTCGATGGCCGCGTCGAGCTGGGCGATCGCGTCCACCTCGGGCTGCGACAGCGGTGCGGGCGGGAGGCCGCGGGCGTCGCCGAGGTCGGCGAAGGCGTTCTCGATGTCGCGGTTGAGCTGGGCCTGGACCTCGGGGCTGACGGGTCCGTCGATCTGGGCCTGGAGGTTGGCCTCGATCGCGGCGTCGACCTTGGCCTGCGCGTCCAGCTCCGCCTGCGAGGGCTGGGCCTGCGGGGGCGGGAAGACGTTCGCCGTCAGGTCCTTGTCCTGACCGCCCGCGAGCGCGGTGGCGATCTGGTCCAGGTCGAAACCGCCCTGGAACAGCTGCGGCATCTCCGGCAGGATCACCGGCTTGAAGCCCTGCTCCAGCAGCAGCCTGGGCAGCAGCAGGTGCACGTTCAGCCTGCGGTTGCCGTCCTGGAACGGGTGGATGATGTGCGAGGTCCGCACCACGCGGGCGATCTCGCGCAGCTTCTCGTGGTCGGTCTTCGCGTTCGCGGTGTTCTCGTAGTAGCGGGTCAGCACCGCGTCGATCAGGCCGGGCGCCTCGTCGAACCGGTAGTTCGTGCTGATCGCGGGGTTGTCGTAGCTGTGCCGGTTGAGGATCGTCAGCGGGTCCTGCACCGGGCCCGACGACGGGTTGGCGAAGTGCGCCTGCATGTCGATCATCAGCGGGCGGCCGTTGATCGAGTCGCTGAGCACGTCGGCGGCCACGGTGTCGTTGCGCAGCGGGAACTCGGTCGGGATCGCGTTGCCCTGCGGGCCGAGCTGGCCGGACCAGTCGAACTGCTGCTTCAGGTTCGCGGTCGCGAGCTCGTGCATCCGCTTGTAGTCGGCGGAGGTCAGGCGCTGCGCGGACATGTCCGGCGGGTTGAGGATCTGCTCGTACGCCGTCTCCATGCTCTGCTTGAAGCCGGGGGACGACTGCGTGTCGTACAGGTTGCCGGGGTCGTGCGGCTGCTGGGCCTGCGCGTCGTTGTGGTCGCGCGGGTCCAGGAAGAGCCGCCACCACTGGTCGCGCGGCAGCACGGACTCGAGGTTCTGCGGCTGGCGCGCGGGCGGCACGTCCACGTCGGGCGCGGCGTCGGCGTCGGTGTCCGCGTCGGACTTGGCGTCCGGGCTCGCCGGGTCCTGGACCGAGGGGTCCTGGACGGCGGGGTCCGGGGTCGCCGTGGTGGGCGCGGGCGAGTCGGGGCGCGCGGTGTCGGGGACTGGGGTGTCCGGGCCGAAGGCCTGCTCGTGCCACTGCTGGAACCGGGCGTCCGAGGGCGACTCGGCCCGCAGGACCGCGTCGACGTCCGCGGCGGCCTGCTGGATGTCGCTGTGGATGCTGGCGATCTCCGCGTCGATGCCCGCGATCGTGCTGGGCGGCGCGTTGGAGGTGATCGCCTCGTACCGGGCCTGGGTGGCCTGGTCCAGGTCGCTGCGGGCGCCGTCGTAGTTCTCCTGCGCGCGGGCCAGGTCCGGGGAGGGGGCGCGCGGCGAGGGCGGGGCCGGGTCGAAGTCCGGCAGCGCCGGGCCCTGGTCCACCTGGGTGCTCGGGGCGGGCGTGACCGAGGCGTCCGGCGGCGCCGGGGTGGTCGTGGTGTCCGGCGACGGCGGCGCGGGGGGCGCGGTGGTCGTGGTGTCCGCTGACGGCGGCGCGGGAGGGGCCGTGGCGGTCGCCGGGGTGACGGTCGGCGGCACCGGGGTGGTGGGGGCCAACAGGTCCCGGATGAGCTGGGGCGTCTGGGGGTCGCGGGTGCCGCCGAGCAGGCGCGGGTTGTCCTTGAGGGACTGCTCGCGCAGGTCTGCCTGGGTGTCGAGCAGCGTGGCGGGGTCGTTGCCCCAGGCGCGCACGTCCTGGACGGACGCGTCGAAGTCCGACTTGGCCGCGTCGAACCTGGCCTGCGCGTCGGCGAGGTCCTTCGGCGCGCTGCTGGGCCCGGCAACGTCGTGCCGCTGCTGGGCCGCGTCCAGCTCGGCCTTGGCCTGGACGACGTTGTGCTCGGCCTGCTTGAAGTTGTTCCAGGCGTCGGCGCGGGTCTGCGGGAAGTCGGGGCGCTGCGCGGTCAGGTCGGGACCGGGGTGGCCCTTCGCGTTGGCCTCGATGGCGGCGTCGAGCTGGGCCTTGAGGTCCGGGTCGACGACGAGGGCGTCCGGGTCGACCTGCGAACCGCGGGTGTCGGGGTTCTGGCTCGCGGGCGCGGGCCGGGAGGCGCCGGGGGACGGCGTGCCGACGGGCAGCGGCGCCACGATCGGCTGGGCGTTCGGGTCACCGGGACGCGCGGCCCCGTCGGCGGCCTTGCCGGACGGCGACTGCGCGGCGGGGGGCTGCGCGGCGGGGGTGGCCGGGGGGAGGACCGTGGTGGACGCCCCCGGCGTCTGCGCGGCGGGCGGGGTGCTGGCGATCGGGCCGCTGGTGGGCGGGGTGACCGCGGGGCCGCTGGTGCTCGGGTTGGCGGCCGGGCCATTCGTGCTCGGGTTGGCGGCCGGGTTGCTGGTGCTCGGGTTGGCCGCCGGACCGCTGGTCGGCGGGGTGACCGAGGGCCCGCTGGCGGGCGGGGTGCCCGCCGGGGCGTTCGCCGCAGGCGGGGTGGCCGCCGGGGTGGCGGTCGGCGCGTGCGCGGTGTCCGCGCCCGCCTTGGGCGCGGTGCTGCCCGGCGTCGGGGTGCTCGGGGCCGGGGTGGTCGGCGGGGTGCTGGCCGGAGCGGGGGTGGTCGGGGTGGTGCTGCTCGGTGCGGGGGTGCTCGGCGTCGTGGCCGGGGGCGTGGTGCTGGTCGGCGGGGTGACCGAGGGGCCGCTGGTGGGCGTGGTGCTCGCCTGCGGCGTGCCGGGGGTGGGCGGAGCGGCCTGCGGGGTGTTCGCCGAGGGCGGTGCAGGCGTCGCGGCCGGGGCCGGGGTGGTCTGCGCGGGCGGCGTCGCCGGAGACGACGGGCTGGTGCTCTGCGCAGCGGGGGCTGACGTGCTCGGGGTTTGAGCAGTCGGTGCCGGAGTGCTCGGGGTCTGCGCAGCCGGGGGCGGGGTCGCCGAGGGCTGGGCGGCCGGGGTCTGAGTAGCCGGGGGCGGCGTGCTCGTGGGCTGGGTCGCCGGGGGCGGCGTGGGCTGGCTCTGGGCAGACGGGTGCTGCGGAGCCGGGGTCGGGGTGCTCTGGGGCTGCGCGGGCGGCGCGCTGACCTGCTGCGGCGCGACCGGCGGCGCGCCGACCGGGCCCGCCTTCGGCTGGGTGGCCGCGGGCGGGGTGTTGGGCGACTGCTGGGTGTTGGGCGACTGGGTGCTGGGGGGCTGCGTGCTCGGCGACTGGGCGCCGGGCGGCTGCGTGTTCGCCCCGGGGGTGGTCGTCGGGGGCGGCGTCGGGGTGCTCGTGGTGGGGGCGCTCGTGCTCGGCGTGCTCGCCGGGGGCGGCGTCGCCGGGGTGGAGGCGCCCGCCGTGCTCGGGGCCGAGGGCGGAGCCGGAGGGGCAGCCGGGGGCGTCGTGGACGTCGGCGGCGTGACCTGCGGGGTGTTCGGGGCGACCGGCGGGGGCGTCGACGCCGCTGCGGGCGGCACGTTCAGACCGCCCCTGTTGCCCTGCGCGGACGGGGACGGCGTGCCCTGCTGGTTCGTCGTCGGGGTGTTCTGCGCGTTCGGCGCAGGGGCGCTCGGCGAGGTGACACCGGGCGTCGGGCTGGCCGGGGACGGCGTGCTCGGCGACTGGCTTGCCGGGGGCGGCGTGCTGGGCGACTGGGTGCTGGGCGACTGGGTGCTCGGCGTGGAGGCGCCGGGCGTCGGGCTTGCCGGGGGCGGCGTGCCCGGAGTGGAGCTTGCCGGGGGCGGCGTGCTCGGGGTCGAGGTGCTCAGGGCCGGGGTGCTCGGCTGCGAGGACACCGGGGCCGGGGGCGGCGTGCTCGGCTGCGCGGGCGGCGTGCTCGGGGTGGTGGCCGGAGGCGTGAAACCACCCCGGTTGCCCTGCGCGCCAGGGGACTGCGCGCCAGGGGACTGCGCGCCCGGCGCGGTCGCGCTGGGCTGGTTCGTGGGCTGCGGGGTGGGCGTGTTCACCGCGCCGGATGGCGGCGGCGGGGTGCCCAGACCGCCTCGGTTGCCCGCGCTGCCCGCCGGGGGCGGGGTGGTCGGGGAGCCGGGGGCGGACGTCGTCGGAGACGTCGACGGGGGCGTGGTCGCCAGCGGGGGCGGCACGTTCAGGCCGCCTCGGTTGCCCTGCGCGCCGGGCGGGGTGGCCCCGGTGTTCGGGGCGGGCGCGTTCGCGCCGGGCGGGGGCGTCGTGGTCGGGGGCAGGCCGAGGCCGCCCCGGTTCGCGGGAGCGGCCGGCGCGTTCGGGCCGGGCGTGGTCGTGCTGGGTGCGCCGGTCGCGGGGGTCCCGGTCGGCGAGGTGGCGGTGGGGGTCCTCGGGGTCGGGGTCGGGGCCGCGCCCGGCGTGGACGGGCCGGACGTCGGGGCCGACTTCACCGTGCCGTCGCCCACCGGGGGCTTGGGCGCGTCGAACACGCCCTTCGGCGTGCTCGGACCGCCGAACTTCGAACCGCCGCCCGTCGTCGCGGCCGGGGGGACCGCGCCACCCGCCGCGGGCGGGGGCGCCATGCCGCCCGCCATCGGGGGCGTCGTGCCCGGCGCGGACGGGGTGCCGGGGCGGCCACCGGGCTGCGCCGTCTGGGACGACGGGGGCGTCGCGCCCTGCGTCGGACCGGAGGTGCTCGGCGCCTGCGCGTTGGGCACCGGACCGCCGGTCGTCGGCGGGGTGCTGGGCATCGCGGTCGGGATCTTCGGCGCGCCACCGGGAGCGGCACCCGGCGTCGAACCGGG